>NZ_JAWJTF010000010.1:0-129367 GCF_048836525.1 Nostoc sp. CALU 546 | reverse complement strand
GTTGGCAGGCAGCATCAAGCTTAGGGCAAATCAACCCTGGCAATGAAATTGCGATCACTACCTTGGTGCAACTGCTGCAATCAACTACTGTGGATGATAATATCCGTAAGAGGGCAGCACATAGCTTAGGGGAAATTCTACAGGTTAATAAGCATCGCTTTGAGGTAGTCAAAGCTTTAAGTGGTTATTGGCAATTGAATGGTGAATACTACGATTTAGCCTGGAAATGCGCCCAGAATATGCCTTACCTCGATTTCTATCAAGCTTGGCATCAGCATAATGTTGTTACTCGTACAATGCGAAGCTTAAAAAAAATCCTCTTCACAAGAATAATTTAAGTACTTTTGCAGCAGCGACGTTACAAATGAAGTTGCCGTTATCACAACAGCTTGTCCAATCGTTACAAAGACAGACGCAGATGTTACGAATGTTTGTCTGTTGGCAACAACAGCTTAAGAATTAATTATAAATGGATACTCATTTGCTGCAATTGGGTACTCATTTGTAGCAATTGCATACTCATTCATAACTAATGCTTAAAATTTAGTCAAACAAATTAAGTATTTATTATAAATGGGTACTCATTTGTAGCAATTGCATACTCATTCATAACTAATGCTTAAAATTTAGTCAAACAAATTAAGCATTTATTATAAATTGGTACTCATTTGCTGCAATTGCATACTCATTTGTAGCAATTGCTTATGCATTTGTTATAAATGCTTGAACGTTAGTCACAATAGCTTGACTCTTTGTACCTAATGCTTGTGCAATTCTTACTAATGCTTAAACAAAACGTACAAGTCTTATATCCCATATTCCGCACTTCAAATTGAAGTATAAAAAGATTACGAGGAAGAGAAAAGCCAAAAATTAGGATAGTTAAGAACTAGAGTACAGAATGAATCTAACGCATGAAGATAAATGAGCAAATATAAAAAATTTGACCCATAAAATAGGTTATGCAAGGACGCTGATTTTGAAGAGCAATGATTGTTCCTCCAGATGTTGATAAATTTTGATTCAATCTGAAAACAGTGTTTAGCTTAAGAAAGTAGATAATACTTTTGACAAGATGATGGTAAACAATTCAAAATATAATGGCGTTCTGAGGTTAAATTAATCACTTGATTAATCCCATTTAAAGTCAAAAAGTGAATTCCTTGGAAACATTGAAAGACCCATCTTAAGGTAGGAGAAATTGTTAATTTTCCTAGTTGATTTTTGATGCCGACTTTGAGTCTTTTTAAGCTATTTCTCAGTTCCCTTTGACCAAGATTATAAACTAACAGACACAAAGACATTAAAAATAACATCGTCTCAATGCGCTCAGGGTTTTCTACAAAAAAACTATCTGCAAAAAATAAAGGGTCTTTCAGAAATCTAAATCCTCTTTCACAAGACTGTTGATTTTTATAAGTTGTAATAATTTCTGAGGGTGTTAACTTTTCGTCATCAACTAAATTCGTCGCTAAAATAAATCTTCCGGCTGATTTTCTGAGGATTTCTATCTCTTCTAGTTTTTCATGAATCTCTGCTGAGATTTTATAAACAGTTTTCTTCTGTTTTGACTGACTTTCAAAAAGTTGGAGTTCTTTAATTTCAAAGAGTTTCAGCTTTTTATTGATGACTTTTAGTTTATATCTGGCTGTCTGCGGAGTTTCAAAATCTTCTCTTTTTAATTCTTGTAGTAGTTTTTCAACGTTAACTTTTTCTTTCTTGAGCCTTTGCTCTAGCTTCTCTAAATCACTGGACTTTCTTTTTTGGCTTTCTACTATCAGCCAAGTTTGTTTAATCCCACCATAATTTACTATTTCTTCTTTCCACTGGTATTCATCTAAAGTTTGGGCTACCCCTTTCTCTCTTGATTGTGTGTTTCTCTCTTCTATCTCTACCAATTGCACTAAGTCTCGTGCTTTTTTTATGGTCATTGGCACTCTACTTATCCATTTTAAATGTGCAATTAAATTGAGATTTTCCTGACTATATAATGCACTATCACAGACCATAATACTATCGAAATCTATTTGCTTTTTAAACTCTACTAAGATTTTGCCAAATACAGCTTTGTCCGCTTCATTTCCATCTCCAACTCTCATTAATAATGGGATGTCTCCATCACTACTAGTTATTAAATCTAAAACACATTGTTTCAAATCTGGTCTGTGGTCACGAGAATATCCTTTAGTGATAATTATTGGTCTTTCCCTGGTTATTTCCGATTCTTTTTCCTGATGCTCTTCACTGTTGTATTCTCCATGCAGATGAAATGATGTTGCATCCAAATGTGAGTATTTTGTAGATAGATTAAATTTTTTAATTACTGATAATACAATTTCCATAAACAGATTATTCAATCCACTTTTATATAACTTATCCATAACTCTGCCAATTTTATCGTCATTGATGTAATCAGTTTTTACATCTTCTCACAATAATATTTCGATAGCTTTATCATCAAAAAACTGACTAAATAAATATAAAGGTCTTGAGACAAATCCTAATCCATTGATTAAAATTGCTTTCACCAGTGTTCCTGCTGTTATCTTTTCACGAGGGTCTATTCCTAATTGGGAATTAATTATTTCAACTATTCCTATTTCATCAATTAACCCAGCTACTATTCCTAAATGGTCAATATTTTTAATTTGAGTATTTTCGATTGGAGACATTTTTTACCCTCAAATGTTTTTGAGTTTATATGAATTGTCTCACTTGGATTGAACCAATGTCTATTTAGTTTTAGACAAAGCTTGAAATCAATTTCTTCTCAGCAATGTAAGCCTCACCGTCTTCGTCACACAGGTTTATTTCTGCGAGTTTATTAAAGATTCACATGTCTTATTATTTACTTGTATTCGGAAATCATTATTTAGGCTTTTATACTACATTTTGAAGTGCGGAATGTGGGTTATATTATTAACAGCACAACTCAGATTCACGACAATGAAAGCAATTGAAGCCAAGGGAACCGTGAACGAATTGGGTTAAATTTCTTTAGACAAGCCATTAACTATAGCAAAATACAGCCGCGTCCGAGTCATTGTCCTAATCACAGAAGAGAATGAAGAGGATGATGAACTTGTCGAGTCTGCCAGTGAAAGTTTTCGTCAAGGTTGGTACGATGCGATGATCGGAAATACTATACCTGTATCTCAAGTGTGGAAAGGTATTGATGTCGAGTGAACCACCTTTGATTTAAGTCAAAGCTATGAATAGGCGATCGCTATTCGCTGCATCTTAAAGCATTTCTAGCGATACGGGCAATATTTCACAGCCTTTTGAAAATTATTCAATTACATTTTGAATCTGTTAATTATTAAAACCCGCTTTGCAAATTAAATTTAAACATTATGATGTATCTATGTAATTGTACAAGTAACTTTTTTATTCTTTGACAAATTAATACCAGGAGTTTTAGGTGATAAAAAACAATAGAAAAAAGGCTGTCGCTCAAGCTATTTCCACAGCCGTTGCTTTGGGCTGGGTAATAATGCAAGTGGAATCAGCACAAGCTGCTACCTTGACGGTTAACAATCTCAATGACAGTGGCGTTGGCTCATTGCGAGATACGATCAACATTGCAACTAGCAATGACGTGGTAGAGTTCTTATTGGGCAGTAATCCTAGTACAATTACCCTGACGAGTGGGGCACTTGCAATTGCTAAAAATCTTACTATTAATGGCCCAGGTGCTAACTTACTAACCATCAGTGGCAATAATCAATTCCCCGTGTTTGATATCAACGCCGCCGATGTTACACTTTCTGGGCTAGCGATCGCTGGTAATATCAATGGTTACGATTCTAGTAACCTAACGTTGATAAATAGTACTGTTACCAGTGACGATGTGAAGATAAATAACAGTACTGGCAATGTAACATTTATCAATAGCACTATAAACGGCAACAATAGTGTAGAGATCAATACTAGTGGACTGACTGTCAATAATGGTACTAACGTAACGGCTCCAACTAACAACGGCACTGCTGGGCAAATCAACGTTGGCGGCAATATTTTAGTAATAGGAGACAGCATTACCATTGGCAATTCTGGGCAAATCAACGGTGGTGACAATAATTCAGCACCAGGAGGCGGCATTACCGTTGGCAATTCTGGGGAAATTAACAGTGGTAGTAATAATGGAGGCAGTATAACTATTACAACCGGGAACCTTATAGTGACAACAAGAGTGCCGGAACCAAGTGCGATCGCTGGTACTATACTTGCTGGTAGTCTGGCTTGGCTGGCGAAGAGAAAGCAAGCAGCATTCCGTAAGACGAAGGTATAATTACGTATAAAAATTTCCAAACAGTTTAAATAATCAGCCCACCTGTGCGGGCTGATTATTTTATGAGTAATTAATTAAACTCAACGAGGTTGTCACCAACCCCGTTGGTCTTCAAAACCGTGCGTGAGACTTTCACCTCACACGGCTCCTCAATGGTTTGGTGCTTGTCACGCATACCTCATTACCCATTTATCCTTGACTTTTTCAAGTATTCTGGTGGGCTTAGGCTCGGCACTATTGCAGCCGGATTTTATGCCAGGACTACCATCGTTGGCAGTTTTTGTATCGTGGCAATGTCTGTGTAGAAGTTGCAAATTATCGTAAATATCCTTACCACCTTGCGATTTAGGGATTTTATGGTCAACTTCTAGCACATCGCTTTCGCGGAAAAACATTTCGCAGTGGGTACACTTCCCTTTTTGCTTTTTCAGGAGTTTTGAAGTCCTATTTGGCATTTCGGGGTTTTTACCCATTCTTGTACTCCAATAAACCAGATTTCCGTCGTATGGTGACGATTCGCCTTTAACTTTCACATGACGTACTATTGGAGTGTCGGCATGTTTTAGTAACCGAGTTGGGGTTAAACCTTCCTTCCTGGTTGCGAATATCCAGTTATCACCGCCTATAGACTGCCAATACCTTTTTGACACCCATCCCCAGTTCTTTTTGGGGTGGCGGTGTTTTGCCCAGGCATATAACTTTTGGTACGTGAGGTCATCGATATCTGAGTAAGCTACCTTACTTACCACAGTCGCGTAGTAGTTTGCCCATCCCCTAATTATTGGGTTTAAATGGCTGATTAGCGCCGCTTGCGGAGCTGCCTTATGGGTTTCAATAACATTAGCGATTTGTTCATAATGTACCTTTTGCTTCTGCTTGCTTGGGGTGATGATTGTTTTAAAACCCCGTTTCGAGTGATACTTTCCTACTGGAAATTGTTGTATCGAAAAACCAAGGAAATCGAACCCTGGTTTTTCCTGCTCATACTGGTTGAGGGTGTGAGTCAGTCTCGTTTTACTGGGCTTTAGTTCCAAACCCATGCTTTTTAACCATTCAGAGATAATCTCTTTGCATCTATGGACTATGGTTATGTTTTCGTGGAGAATTACGAAATCGTCGGCATAACGAATTAGACTTAGACTTCTACGGGTATCCCGTTTATTAAGACCGTCTTTACAAGGGAGGGTATTGGCGTATTGTTTAATTCGTTCTTCCATCCCATGTAGGGCAATGTTTGCCAGTAACGGAGAAATGACCCCGCCCTGTGGCGTACCCTCAGATGTTGGAAACAACTGCTTATCATCCATCACTCCCGCTTTTAACCATGCACGTACTTGTCGGCGGATGGTGGGGAATGTATTTATTTTTCTCAGCAGTGCTTCATGGTCGATGCAGTCAAAGCATTTTGATATGTCGGCATCGAGTACAAATTTTGGCTTGAGCTTGATTGCCTTAAATATTGCTTCTACCGCATCATGGCATGAGCGTCCGGCTCTGAACCCGTATGAGTTGGGTTCAAATCGCGCTTCCCATTCTGGCTCTAGTGCCAGTTTGACAAGTGCTTGCAAGGCTCGGTCTTTCATTGTAGGTATACCCAAAGGTCGCTTCTCTTCCGTTCCAGGCTTAGGAATCCATACGCGCCTAGTTGGGCTGACCTTTGTACCCAGATTTAAGATATCAGTGAGTTCTAGACGTTGCTTTGGAGTCAGCGACTTAACGCCATCTACACCAGCCGTCTTTTTCCCTTGGTTGTCCTGGGTGACTCTACGAACCGCTAAAGCTCTTGCTGACCATGACTTCATCAGTGTCTTTTGGAGTCTGCGATATGCTTTTACATCACCACGGGCAGAGGCTTGATAAATTCTCTTTTGGAGCTTATACACGCTACGCTCTAGCTTACGCCAGTTAATAGAGTGCCATTCCACCATCAGTCTTTGAGACTGTGTATTAGACATATATACTCATTACTTGGGACTTTATCATCCAAATCACCGTAAGTCTGTCTGCATATTCTGGGCATTACCCCAGACATTCGCTTTTGACTTAATCTCCCCTACTCGCTGCATACGGTTAGCACCTACTCAGGGATTCGACCACCTGAGAGCATACGAGAGGTTATATCGTTCCGAGTGACCATACTGTGTACCTTTAGAGTGATGCTCTTCGCCGGGTTTATTGGAAGTGCTTGTTGGTCAATCCGATTCTTGCCAACTCCTTATCCTGTGCCTTTTGGCTCCAGCGCATTAAGCCTTATTTCGCTGGTTCATTGTAACGACGACTCAATTGCATCTTCAAGCCAAAGCTTTACTCATGGGTACTTTGCTCGATGCTTACCGACTTAGGCTGTCAGTAATAACACCTTTTCACCCCGCTTCAGGCTTTGATAGCTAGTCTCAAACCTGGGGGTGATGCTTTCACCGTTGCACCTACGGGGTAGGATTTGGGGGGTTCTAGGATACTAACTCTCACCTACATGGTCATTCAGTTGTCAAGGCATTGTACCTTGCGGCTAATCCTCCAAACCCTTATGGGTCTTAGTTTCTAGCCAACGATTCGCACGTCGGACATAATATCAATTACCTGAAACTAAAATACTTCCAGGAATCCTTATTAAGCCTCAACTTTTACACCCTTCCAAAAAGCAACATAGCCCTCAATATTCTTAGCTTTTTCCTTAGCGCTGGGATAATACCAAGCAGCATCTTTATTGATTTGTCCATCAACGTCGATACTGTAGTAACTAGCGACACCTTTCCAAGGACAAGTAGTGTGGGTATTACTTTCTGTGAAGTACTGCTTGTTAATGGTGTCAACAGGGAAATAATGGTTGCCTTCTACAACTACAGTATTATCGCTCTCGGCTAAAACTGCTCCATTCCAAATTGCTTTTGGCATAAATGACTTTGTAAATAAACTATACACATAATATTTTTACACTATCAGCTTATTTGTAGCGAAAGCCAGTATGAGCAACAAACCTCACCCGTCCATCCTGGGCGAATTAAAAAATACTGCCTCGTTTGGTTGCATTTCTGAGGAATAAAGTCGAGTTGCTAGTGCTGTATTATAAAACAAAAGCTAAAATCATCACACTCTACGCCATATACGCAAAACTCCATATTTTAAAATTGGAGTTTTACGTCAATGTAAGCAATTTAAATACATTTTATTTTTCGGATCGGAGAAAAAAATATGTCTAATGTGAGCATTGCAAAAGGTAGCTGCCTGTGTGGAGTAGTAAACGTTTCTACAACCCGTATGAGTAATCAGGTAGGAGCGTGTCATTGTAGTATGTGTCGTAACTGGGGTGGAGGCCCTTTGTTAGTAGTTGAGTGTGAAAGTGATGTTAGCTTCTCTGGTGAAGAAAATATCGGAGTTTATCAATCTTCAGAATGGGCAGAACGTGGATTCTGTAAGAAGTGTGGTAGCCATCTATTTTACAAATTGAAACAAAGTAACCAGTATTTCATACCTGTTGGACTATTCGATAGCTGTGAAGGTCTTGTTTTCGATCATCAGATATTCATTGATGAAAAGCCCAAATATTACTGTTTTGCCAATGAAACCAAGAATCTGACAGGAGCAGAGGTACTTGCACAGTTTACACCTCCATCAGAGCGGTAAAGATTAGATTAAAAATCATTGATCATAAGCTTTAAAACAGTAGTCTTCTTTGAAGTCAGAAGTTGCAGTTGGTCTAAAATCAGAAGTTATTGAGAAAGTAGCAAAATCTGACTCTTCTTGGTTGGTAAGTGGACAGTGGGGTGTAGTTCATTGTGAAAAATCGAGATAATTTGTAAGACAAATATACGTATCTTCACTAATTAAAGCGTCGTCTACCCTACCCGTATCACCACAACCAGCTTAGGATAGACTAGAAGCAATTTTTGAGGAAAATGGTAGAAAAAATCACAGCTGTGTTTAATGGCAAAGTGTTTTATCCGGCTGAACCGATCGCACTGCCAATCAATACCCGCGTGCGAATCAGTATTGAAATTTTACCGCCAAGTGAACATGAAACGATATCATTTCTGCAAACGGCGCGATCGCTCAACCTCGAAGGGCCAGCTGACTGGTCTGCCAATATAGATAAATATTTATACAGTAAGTAAATTATTAAGTAAACTTTTCATGCATTCTGAAGTCTTTCTTGATACATCATTTGCCATTGCCTTATCTGCACCGAGCGATCGCTTACATGACCGTGCCTTACATCTGGCTAAAATGTTACAAGCAGCAGAAACTCGTTTGGTAACAACCCAAGCTGTGATGTTGGAAATTGGCAATGCCTTATCCCAACAACCTTATCGTCAAGCGGCAATCATATTGTTAAATTCTCTAGTAGCAGACTCCAAAGTAGAAATTGTCCCTCTCTCCCAGGAACTCTACGAACGTGCTTTCGAGCTATATCGCGAACGAACAGAGAAAGAATGGGGATTTGTCGATTGCGTATCTTTTATTGTGATGGAATATAGCGGAATCACTGAAGCACTGACTGCTGATGAGCATTTTCAACAAGCAGGTTTTCGAGCATTACTGCGAGAAAATTTGCCGTAAGGATTGAGCATTAAACATCGGACATGGGGCATTGGTTATTCACAAATTACAAATGACTAATGACAAATAACTAATGACAAATGACAAATGACAATTAAATATTTCGTTACAATCGGTGTGTGCATTAGGCATTCAAGAGTTATCAGCCATGAAATTGATTTCCGATCCACCGATTCCTGTCAAAATTCAAAAGATGAAGGAACGGGTGCGGTGGATGCATCCAAGTTTTGTGCAACGGGGAATTGATCAAACCAGTCTAGTTATTGACGATCGCAGGCAGGATAATCCAGAATTTTCCTTTATGGTTATTGGTGATTCTGGCACTAAGTCCCATTCTCGACACCACCCCCAACGACAAGTTGCCGAACTGATGCTTCCTCACCGCGATGATTGCAGTTTTGTGTTGCACACAGGCGATGTAATCTATGTGGTGGGTTCCCAAGAGTATTATTCAACAAATTTTATTGAGCCTTACCGGGAATTTCTTGTCGGTGGTGACAACCCGAAAAGCATTCCTTATGACCGCATGGTGTTTAATCTGCCGTTCTTGCCAGTACTCGGTAATCATGATTACTACGATGTGCCGTTGATGTACCGTTTATTGACTGGCACAACATCATCAATACGTCGCCTGTTCCGCTACAAAGATATCGAGATTGGCTGGCATGGATCGTATCAAGGTAATGCCTATGCACGGGCATTTATGGACTACACCCAGGCGATGTCCCCACAAGAGTTAGAACGTCATTTAGATCGCCATTACACTGCAAAGACCGACACAGGACGCTGTTTGCGTTATCAACCTGGACAGTTTACCCGCTTACCTAATCGCTATTACACCTTTCGTTACGGCGGGATAGACTTTTTCGCACTGGATTCTAACACCTTTAATACACCATCACCCTTACCTGCAACTCAAGAAGGGGAAATTTATCGCCGGGAATTGCAAAAGCGTCGCCAGGAAATTGATCAAGAAGAATTGCAGATTTTGAAAATATGCGATCGCCTCAACCCAGATAAACCAAGCGAAGCAGAACAACTTGATGACCTCAGTGCCAAATTAGACCAAATAGACGAAATCAAAATCGACATTGAAAAACAACTAGCATCTCATCAAATGCCTGCTATCGACTTTGAACAACTTGAATGGTTGCGAAGCAGACTAATCGAATCTTGGAATACCTCCGAAGTGCGCGGACGTGTAATTTTTTTCCACCATCCACCATACGTCACCGAAGCTACAAAGTGGAATCAGGCACAAACCTTAGCGGTTCGCCACCGCTTGCGCTGGGTGTTTGAACAAGTGGCACAAACTCTTGGCTCTCTAATTAAAGAACGTCCCATAGTCGATTTGATTTTAAATGGACACGCTCACTGTTTGGAGCATCTTTGCACAACTGATACCGGATTTGCTGACTCTCACATTAACTGCATTATCTCTGGTGGTAGTGGTCATCGTCCCCGCTATCAACGCCGAGGAGGGACTGAATTGATGGAGACTTTTGCTGAGATTGCAGGTAAACCCACTCGGAAAGTTGCAGATTCAATGCTTTTCGTGGGTCGTCATGACTACAATTTCCAGAACCGACTGCCTTACTCATGCGTGCGGATTGATGTTCTAGATGGTTGCCCGCCCAAGTTTATCATTAGACCGCTGATTACTGAACGGGTTAAAGAAGATTGGTATAACAGTGAACTTGAACCTTTTGTAATTTAAGCGGGATGCGCGATGAATCGCGTCTCTACAAATTACCCATGTCACTTAAAAATCAAATCTAAGCGTTGCTGGGTTGCTTTGAGTGAGTCTGCTGGCGAACTTTTACCCAACAATACAGATTCAATTGCTCGACCTACACTGTCAGAAATGCGATTGTAACCAGGAAATATCGGACGCGATCGCCCATATTTAGCTTGATCTAAAAATACCTTCACCTGGGGTATTTTATTTACAAAATCCTGATATTTTGGACTTTGACGAGACTTCAAATTCACCGGTAAATAGCCAGTTCCCAATGCTAATTCTGTCTGAAATTCTTCACTCAAAGCATATTCGACAAACTTAAAAGCTGCTCTTTCGCGTTCCGGTGTGGTTTTGAAAAAGAAGAGATTCTCACCGCCAATAACAGTAGCAGGTTTTTCTCCAACCGGAATTGGAAAAACATCAAAATCGACACCAGTCTCTTGAAATTGCCCCAGAGTCCAAGGGCCATTTAATTGCATTGCGACTTTACCATTCAGCAAGTCATCCGTCTCATAACCCCGTTCTGGGCCAGATAAAATAGCGGAACCATCCGTAATTAAATTACGCCAGAATTGCAAAGCAGCGATCGCGCCTTGATTCTCTTGCAAATCTACTGCTGCCGCATTCTGTGAATCACCACTCACCAACTCGCCGCCACCACTCCACATAAATGGTAGCCAGGTGAACACTGTAAATTCTCCCTTTCCCAAAGGCAGAAACATTCCATATTGATCTGTTCGTCCATCACCATTAGTATCACGAGTTAATTTCCTCGCAACTTGTCCAAACTCCTGCCAAGTGCGGGGTAATTCAGTAATACCCGCTGCCTTAAACAAACTCGGACGGTAAAAAATACCAACATTATTCGTAGCAAAGGGCACAGACCAAATATTACCGTTGTATTTCATCGATTCATACAAAGCAGGGTCAATTTCGGCTTTAATTGAAGATTTTTCGAGCATTTCATCCAAAGGTAAAATTGCGTCGAGTTCCACCAATTGACCTGCGATCGTCGGATTATACCACAACAAATCTGGGGGTGCATTTCCTACCACCGCCGCTAAAATCTTGGGCGTTTGCTGATCCTGTTGTCCAACATAAAGTGACTCAACTTGAATATCTGGATGGGATTGATTGAATTTATTTACCAGCTTTTGCAGTACATCCCGATTTGGCGGCGGATTTACACCTTGCCACAGGGTTAAATGAATTACTTTATCTTCTTTAAGACCAGGTAGAATACTTTGACATCCAACTAAAGCTACTATGCCCACTAATAATACAAGCAGTAAGCTCCTTAAATAGTGTGACACTTTCTTACTTTTTCGCTTGGCATGGCGAGGAGGGTAAAAAAAATCGTGCATGATGTTAATTAAATTGGGTATTGGGCAAAACAGTTTCGAGTACTGAGTAAAGAAGTGAGACTACCCACTCAGCACTACTACTTCCCCACTCCCTTTTAGCAAATGCACTTTTGCATCGGAGCAAAAGTTAGGTATATCCTAAACTTGAATAGAGTTTTGATAATTTCAGATTATGGCAGGACACAGTAAATGGGCAAATATTAAGCGTCAGAAGGCCGTAGTAGATGCAAAAAAGGGAAAAACTTTCACTCAGTTATCTAGAGCGATTATCGTTGCTGCTAGAAGCGGTGTACCAGATCCGGCGCTGAATTTTCAACTCCGGACGGCAATTGACAAGGCAAAAGCAGCGAGTATCCCTAATGATAATATTGAACGAGCGATCGCTAAAGGTGCAGGCAATTTTGGCGGCGATAGTGCTACCTTTGAAGCGATTCGCTATGAAGGTTATGGTCCTGGTGGTGTAGCGATTTTAATCGAAGCCCTAACAGATAATCGTAATCGTACTGCTGCTGACTTGCGTGTAGCTTTTAGTAAAAATGGTGGCAATCTTGGTGAAACAGGTTGTGTTAGCTGGATGTTTGACCAAAAAGGCGTTTGTCTAGTGCAGGGTGTGGTTGACGAAGAACAGCTTTTAGAAGCATCCCTCGAAGGTGGTGCCCAGTCTTATGAGATGAATGAAGATGAGATGGCTGAGGTATTTACTGATATTGGAAATTTAGAAACCCTTAGCCAGACACTCAAAAATCAAGGCTTTAAGGTAACTGATGCCGAATTGCGCTGGATTCCTAGTAATAGTGTAGAAGTTACTGATCCCGATCAGGCGCGATCGCTTTTCAAGTTAATTGACACTCTAGAAGCCTTGGATGACGTGCAAAATGTCACAGCTAACTTTGAAATAGCGGAAGAACTGATGGAACTCAGCATTTCTTAATCAAAATTTATGTCGGCATCATAGCCAAATTGCAGTTATAGTAGGAGGCTGGAGGCTGGAGGCAGAAGGTAAAAGTATTACTATTCCTAGCCTTGGGGTTTTCAAAATGTCCTAACCTATGTGGCTACGGCTATATTTGGATGATGTCTTAAATCTTATCGAAACAGAATTCTGGCTCCTGAATTCTTCTTCAAATAGTTAAAGTTTTCCACAAAAAAGGCTCAAGCATTTTTGCCTGAGCCTTTTCCAGATTAAATTAAGTTACTTTAGTCGGTTTAACTTAGTAGCGGTTACGGTTGTAGCCACCGCCACCACCGCCACGGTTTCCACCGAAGGAACCACCACCACTTCTGTCTTCTCTTGGCTTGGCTTTATTTACTTTCAGGTCACGACCAAGCCACTCAGCACCATCAAGAGCTTCAATGGCTTTCGTTTCTTCATCTTCTGAACTCATTTCCACGAAAGCAAAGCCACGTAAACGACCTGTTTCACGGTCAGTAGGTAGTTGAACACGCTTTACAGCACCATATTCTGCAAATACAGCACTTAGCGCATCTTGTGTAACATCATAGGAGAGGTTACCAACGTAAATTGACATTAAATGTCTCCAAAATCATAAGTTTGTAGAGATTTAGATTTCGGAGAGAAGTCTGTAATACCAAAAGGGAAAAGCCTGTCAATACTAAAAACAAACACTGTCGCCGAATTAATTCTCATTTCACTTTCCATGATTACATAGCAACTGACTTTTTGGGAAAATGGTTGAAAAACTGTTATAAAAAGTTATATAAAGTTGCTGGCTAGTCCCCAAACCAAACCTACGAGGCTTAACTTTCCACTCTCTTTTCTAAATATTGACCAATCATCAACTGCTCACCAGCACGGGAGATAATGGTTTGTCTGGTGCGGTATTTGCTGCCAATTAGCTTTAACTCTTCTTCAAACACTGAACCATTGTATTCAGTTCGCAAACACAGTGTTTTCGGGTTGGAGAAATAATACTGGGCGGTGACTGGTTTAGATATGGCAAAGCCGCGATCGCGATACAAAATGTTTCCCACAACCCCAAATATCGTCGAACCTTGCGACTCTTTCCTTGCTTTCAGCACATCCGTACTTTCCCATGTAACTGCTGCACCACAGATAAAACTATCTGTGTCAAACAAATCGTGCATCTGAGCTAGCTTTTGCAATTCATCACAGCCCTGCTCAAGAAAATTGATCGTAACGATACTCTCCATTTCCTTGGTTTCTCCTTCAGGTAGGGTGTAGTAACGCCTTTGCGATCGCCAATTACCCGCTGATTCTTGGAAAAATTCGGAAATCTGGGATTCATCAGCAGTTTGTGCAATTTTTAACAGAGATGTCACGTCTTACCTTCCTCACCTAATCCAAATATATTTTTGGCAAAAGCTAATTCTTGACTGTTGTTGCCATAACACTGATTGCCCTGTCTCTCGCCATCTTACGCAAGGGGGTAAGAAAAAATAGTGTTTGCCATTACATTATAGACATAAAAAGCAATAAATCTTTAATATTTTTAACATTTTAAAGTACTGTAAATACTAAAAGTTGCAGTAGAATAAAATCTAGTATTGAATGTATAAAAAATCATTTTTTAAGACTGCCCATTATGTTAGAATATGAAACTTTTTGGCTCATATCTTTAGAAAAAGCCAGATTTAGCCTATGGGTAGATTCGAGAAAAATGACAAATATTTATACTAAGTTTATAATTTGTTAACTGCAAGAAGATTATCTACCTCTGCGTAAGAAGTAGAGCGGTGAGAAGTTTTGGACTTTTGTGGGAAAACAGTAGTTTTTGATGCAAAAAATTACTGTCAGACAGCTTATTCATTCTCGCCGTTTTTTGTTAATGATATCTCTCAAAATTACTTGATTAAAACACGGCTGTTTAACCCCAAAAGCTCCCCAATAGGAGAAAAATAAATGATTTTGGATGCAAATAAGCCGCACAAACAGGTGAAAATGACAGATCCAGTAGCCACTAATCAACTAATTAATATCCAGTTAGATTCAGTTGTGAAAACTGAAGTGGCTACCGCAGATTTAAAGAGTAGACTTCTTGCAAACAGCACTTGTGCAATAAGTGAAAAAGGGAAAGAAAGAAATTATTCCCTTTCTTCCAATTCTGTAAGAAGTTTATTGATTCCCTGTTTGGTGGGTATAGGACTGTTGACGGCGAGTTGCGGATCACTGCCCAAGGAATCAGCAGGAGCACAATCTCAGCAACCTGGTGGTGGAGAACGCGGTGGTGGAACACCTGTAGATGCGGCGATCGCTCGAACGGACTCGCTGCAAACACAACCAGAGTACACAGGTAATACAACACCTTTTCGGATTATATCAGTGCGATCGCAAGTAGAAGCCCGATTGTTGGCTTTGAACCTTGATGTGGGCGATACGGTAAAACAAGGGCAAAACGTCGGGCAGTTAGATGATGCCATCCTTTTGACCGAATTAAAGCAAGCAGAAGCAGAACTAGCAGCCCTGAAATCCGAAGTAGCTAGGGCAACCAATCAAGTAAGTAATGCCCGTGCAGACGTTGAACGGGCGCGGCTAGAAGTGGTACAAGCTCAGGCAGACTCAAGACGACAACAGGATCTATTCAAAGCCGGAGCGATCGCCCAACAATCTGCCGAACAAGCACGTACCCAGGCGCAAACAGCCGCCCAGGCACTACGGGCAGCCCAAGAGCAAGTCCGTACAGAACAGCAAGCCGTCGCTGCCGCCCAAGGTAGAGTACTTGCCCAACAGGCATTGGTTGCCCAAACCAAAGAGCGGAGGTCTTATGCTCGACTCACATCACCCATCACTGGCGTAGTCACAGAAAAGGTGACAGAACCAGGCAACCTTTTGCAAGCAGGTAGCGAAGTCTTGAAAATTGGCGACTTTAACCGTGTCAAAGTTGTCGTGCAAGTTTCCGAATTAGAACTGTCACAAATTCAGGTTGGGCAATCTGTACAAGTCCGTTTAGATGCCTTCCCCAGCGAAACATTAACTGGCAGAGTTACGCGTATTTCCCCTGCTGCCGATGCCACGGCTCGCTTGATACCCGTAGAAGTAGTCATTCCCAATAGTCAAGGGAAGATTGGTAGCGGATTATTGGCGCGAGTCAATTTTGAAACTCAGACTCAACAACGGGTAGTAGTGCCACAAACAGCTATTCAAAAACAAGCCGGGGCAGCAAAAGGAGCAGGAGCAGCAAAAATAGCCGGTGGAGAACAAGAAAACCCATCTGGGACGCTATTTGTTGTGAAAGATACAGAAGGTAAGGCAAAAGTAGTAGCTCGTGCTGTCACTTTAGGAAAAAGGGTTGATGGCAGAGTGGAAATTCTATCTGGCTTACAAGTCGGGGAGCGCTATGTTGTTCGCAGTGGTCAACCCCTAAAAGATGGAGCAGCTGTACGTTTATCAATTCTTTCCGAAACAGCAGAGTCATCCCCTAAAGGGAATTAAAAATTCAAAATGTCTTTTGGGATTTTCCATTTTGCCTTTTTAATTGGAGCGCAGCGACAGTAATGCAGCAAGTAAAAAACGGCGGCGGATTTAGTATCAGTGCTATATCAATCCGCCAACACATCGGCACACTCATGCTGACGTTGGCAGTGATAGTCTTAGGGTTCTTTTTTATCGCCAAGTTACCCGTAGATTTACTACCATCAATTACCTATCCTCGAATTGGTGTGCGAATACAAGCACCTGGAGTTTCCCCAGAGGTAGCAGTTGATGAAGTTACCAGACCCCTAGAAGAAGCCTTTGCGGCTACCGAGGGTGTGGTACAGATTTTTTCCCAAACTCGTGAGGGACAGATAAATTTGGATCTGTTCTTTCAACCAGGTGGCAATATTGACCAAGCTTTAAACGATGCGACAGCTGCTTTTAACAGAGCTAGAAGCACATTACCAGACGCCATCGAAGAACCACGCTTATTTAAAGTCGATCCTTCCCAATTGCCAGTTTACGAATTGGCATTAACTTCGCCCTCTCTAGAAGGCGTTGATTTGCGCGTTTTTGCCGAAGAAGAACTAGCCCGCGAACTGAGTGTTGTATCTGGAGTTGCAGGGGTAGATATATCGGGAGGAGTTCAAGAAGAAGTTAGGGTCAATATTGATTTGGATCGGTTGCAAGCTTTGGGTGTAGGTTTAACCGATGTCTTAGATGAACTCAGAGATCGCAACATAGATATTTCTGGTGGTCGGATTTTAGGGCAGAATTCTGAACCCTTAACCCGTACCGTTGGGCGGTTCCAAAATGCCAATGAAATTAGCAATCTTTCTTTTGAAGTCTCTTCTGCTCCTTCTTCCCCAGTCACCAGTACCCAGTCCCCAGTCGCCAGTACCCAATCCCCAGTCCCCAACCGCCGCGTCTATTTGCGCGACTTTGCTGAAGTCATTGATGGCTCAGAACAACAACGGGTGTACGTTCTACTCAACGGGGAAGAAGCTGTAAAAGTCAGCATCCAAAAGCAGCCCGATGCTAACACCATTAACGTTGTCGAGGGTGTGAAACAACGCTTAGAAGAACTCCGGCAATCTGGGGTAATTCCCGAAGGGACAGTTCTTACACCCACCTTGGATGAGTCGCGGTTTATTCGCAACTCTATCTCGAATGTTACCAGTTCTGGGTTGATTGGTACTGGACTAGCTGCGATCGCAGTTCTCCTATTTCTTGGTTCTCTACGACAAACTTTCATCATCGTCCTAGCCATCCCCTTAGCAACCCTAGCTGCCATCATCTTGATGGGGCTATTTGGCTTATCTATCAACGTTTTTAGTTTGGGTGGTCTAGCGCTGGGTGTGGGTATTGTGGTAGACAACTCCATCGTCATGTTAGAGAACATTGCCGAAGGGGCTGGGATGACTCCCGGTAAGGATAATAGAACCCGCTTGAATTCGCAGCAACTAATTTATCAAGCAGAAAAAAGTAGCCAAGAAGTAGAATCAGCTTTAATTGCTTCTACTAGTACAAACTTGGTAGCTGTATTACCGTTTTTGCTGATCGGCGGTTTTATCGCACTACTATTTAATGAGTTAATTCTCACCATCACCTTTTCAGTTGCAGCTTCAATTTTGATTGCCGTAACCGTTGTACCAATGCTTGCTTCCCGGATATTGGCATGGAAGTTTTCTAGCCGTCTGAGCGAATTTTGGTTTTTACGAAAGTTTAATAGCCGCTTTGATGCTTCTACGAGGGGATACGGCAGTTTTTTAGCAGGGATATTACGCTGGCGGGTGGCTACGGTAGCGATCGCTATTATCCTTTTTGGCGGCGGCAGTTTGTGGATGGCTCCGCAAATTCCCCAAGAAATTCTTCCCCGCATCAACACCGGACAAGCCAACTTAAACGCCCAATTTCCTCCCGGTACACCTTTAGAAACCAACCAAAAAGTAATGGTTGCGGTGGATGAGATTATCCGCAAGCAGCCAGAAACAGAATATGTTTTCTCTACAATTGGTGGCTCCCTCTTTGGAAACGCTACCAATGCTAATGCCCTACGAGCTTCCAGCAATATTACCTTGAAGGCGGGTACTAATGTCCAAGCTTATGTAGAACGAGTTACCCAAGAGTTGAACAAGCTAAATTTAGCAGGAATTCGCCTGCGCCTTTCCCCTGGTCAAGTACGGGGTTTGATTCTCAGCAACTCTCCGATCCGTGGTGCTGATGTTGACGTGATGCTTCAGGGAAATGACGTAAATAATTTAGAAGAAGCTGGTCGTCAGGTACTAGCAGCCTTGGAAGAACAAGCTACACTAGCGAGATTTCGTCCCGATGCAGACGATCGCCAACCAGAAATTCAGATTCTTCCTGATTGGGAGAGAGTTTCAGCTTTGGGTTTAACTACCACACAAATTGGAGAAACAATTCAGACTGCTCTTGAAGGTAGCGTACCAACTCAGTTGCAACGCGGCAACCGTTTAGTCGATGTTCGCGTAAAGTTGAATGAAAAATCGTTGCAAGCAGCTTCTCAGTTGCAGAGGTTGCCCTTGTTTGTCGATAACAATCGCCAAATTCGCTTGAGTGATGTTGCCAAAATTGCTGAAGCTCAAGCTCCAGGAGAAGTTCAGCGAATTAACCAGCGTCAGGTTTTCTTAATTGCTGGCAACTTAACACAGGGAGCTAGCCTTAGTGAGGCCCTAGAACAGGTCAGTACGGTACTAGATAGTCTAGATTTACCTGAAGGTGTCAGCCGCTTACCCAGTTCAGCAGCAGAATCTAATCAGCAACTCCAAAGCTCACTACAACTATTAGGTGGATTAGCTGCCTTTTTAGTCTTTGTGGTGATGGCGGTGCAATACAATTCCCTCATTGACCCACTAGTAATTATGTTTACAATTCCGTTGGCATTGGCTGGGGGGATTTTTGGACTTTACATCACCAAAACTGCCATTGGCGCGACAGTGATTGTCGGCGCGGTTTTACTGGTGGGTATTGTAGTTAATAACGCCATCATCATGGTGGAATTGGCCAATCAAATTCTCGAACGGGAAAAAGTTGACCGGAAAACTGCGATTTTGAAAGCTGCACCTCAACGCCTACGACCAATATTAATGACAACCATTACCACAGTTTTAGGTATGTTTCCCCTAGCGTTAGGAATTGGGGAAGGTTCAGAATTTCTGCAACCATTAGGCGTGGTAGTGTTTTCGGGCTTATCTTTGGCAACAGTGCTGACGCTGTTTATCATCCCCTGTTTTTATACCCTGTTGCACGATTTGCTGGGTGGAAATTGGGCGAAGCCAGTGTTAATCCGGTTGCAGGGATTTACCAAAAAACTTACAAACTAATGAGCATTTAAGTTGCACATAGAGCTTCTGGTTTGATCAATAATTGCCAATATCTCAAGAGTGAGGAAGTTATGAGTTAAAATTCATACCTTCCTCACTTTTGTAAGTGTTAGCTAGCTAACAGAGTTTTTTCTAGAGAAGTCCAACGGAAAGCGCGATCGCCACCTCTCTCAATAATTACTTTTACTCGTGGTTCTAGCTGAGGTAAATTCGTTAAATACTCAACTTCCTCATTAGAAAGAATATGCCCTTCAATAATCCACAAGACCAGCCCCTTTGACTTTGGTGGTAACTGTTCTAGATGAGAATTGAGAATTGGGGGTAGATAGTGTACCTGACCTACTGCTGCACCGCTACCAGTACTTTTTTTACCAAGATGAGGAGGTCTGACTCCATGAATTCTTGTGAGATACGCAGCTACGTCACCCAGTCCCTTAGCGGTAATGTGAAGGGTGGTATAGCCGGCAGCCCGTAGTCGGCGCTGATATCGACCTTCATAACCCCCTTCCAGAGGTACATACACTCCAAGAGCGCCAAATTTTTCCAGATCGCGGATTAAACCGTTGCCAGTGGTAATTAGTGCCATAGATTTTCGTCTTATCCCACTTAGATATCTCTATTATTTACCCTGAACCGATAGATTAAAAGCATTTTTTTGGGCATTGGGCATTGGGATTAGGGGAGAGGTGACAGGTGATAGGTGATAATCTGTACCCTGTACCCTATTCCCTGCTCCCTTACTTCTTCCCCACTCCCTAAAAATAACTCTATAAATTACTGGACAAACATAAATAAATAATTTATATTATTAGATTGTGACCAAAAACGCAAAGTAGTGAACTTCTCAACTGTCATTCTGGGGTAGTGTTAGCATAAAAAACTAACGAATAAATCCAAATTGGATAATCTGACTCAGATTGATCATAGACTGGTAAACTAGAAAAGCTTTCAGGTCAACATTGGAGCTTATGTAAGCTCCAAAGTAAGTTTACTCCTGTGCCTCTGAAAAAGTAGGCAAAATCTTAAACAATAGTTTAAGGTGTTTAGGGAAGTAAAGACTGAGCAGCAATGTTGGTTTCATGGCATTACGTCAGTCTCAGTTAACGGATACTGGGCGGTAAAAACCGCTTAAGTCCAACTGCAACACGGCAGTAGCCAATCTCCGGGAAGCCGCCCTTGGGGCGTGTAAAAATCGGAAAACCCGCCGACAGCGCTGCCTCCAGAAAGTGCCAGAGCAATTGCTTGGACGAAAGCATTGCTGCACACAGCTTAAAGCTGTAGCGCCTTGCATTGATTCCAGAAGTTACCCCTTCCCAATATGAAGGGAATTGTGGCTGTTCTGGTGATCTAGTGAGTGAAGCT
Organism: Nostoc sp. CALU 546; assembly: GCF_048836525.1. Taxonomy (NCBI): domain Bacteria; kingdom Bacillati; phylum Cyanobacteriota; class Cyanophyceae; order Nostocales; family Nostocaceae; genus Nostoc; species Nostoc sp. CALU 546. The sequence continues at coordinate 108,312 of NZ_JAWJTF010000010.1, read as the reverse complement.
AAACAGATTCACCAAGCAGTACGGACACGGTTTGTTGTGTCCGAAAGCATTTGGAGCGGCTTATTAAAGCCATTCCAAATTTCGCAGGCTAACCCAGCCTAAACTGATGCGTACAAAGCGTGTCCTCTAGAGTCCAATTCCAAGGTCAGCAAGTAGAAAGGAGAACCAGTTATTGTGTCTGTAGGTATTCTCGGCACCAAGCTGGGCATGACCCAAATATTTGACGAAGCAGGAGTAGCTATTCCTGTGACTGTCATTCAAGCAGGGCCATGCACTGTTACACAAGTTAAAACGAAACAAACCGACGGTTACTTTGCCATTCAAGTTGGTTATGGCGAAGTCAAACCCAAGGCACTAAACAGACCACTACTGGGACATTTGGCTAAATCATCTGCCCCAGCATTGCGTCACTTAAATGAATATCACACCGATAGCTCTAGTGATTATGCTTTAGGTCAGGAGATTAAAGCAGATATTTTTAGCGCAGGTCAAATTGTCGATGTAGTCGGCACAAGCATTGGTCGCGGCTTTGCGGGAAACCAGAAGCGCAACAACTTTGCTCGTGGGCCTATGTCACACGGTTCTAAAAACCACAGAGCGCCAGGTTCTATTGGTGCTGGTACAACACCAGGTCGTGTCTATCCAGGTAAGCGGATGGCAGGGCGTTTAGGTGGTAAACGTATTACAATCCGCAAACTGACCATAGTAAGAGTTGACGCAGAACGCAACTTATTGCTAATTAAGGGAGCTATTCCTGGTAAACCAGGTGCTCTAGTAAGTGTTGTGCCTGCAAAAGTAGTGGGATAGTCAAAAGTCATTAGTCAAAAGTCATTAGTGATTAGTCATTGGCTAAGGACAAATGGCAAAAGACAAATGACAAATGACAAATGACAAAGGACAAATAACAAAGATGGTTGAAAGCGTAGTTAAAAATTGGCAAGGAGAACAGGTCGGCGAGACGACCTTCGAGTTGCGCGTTGCCAAAGAAGAAACAGCCTCTCATATTGTGCACCGCGCCTTAGTACGGCAATTGACCAATGCTCGTCAAGGAAATGCCAGTACGAAAACTCGTGCTGAAGTCAGAGGTGGCGGACGCAAACCTTGGCGACAAAAAGGTACTGGTCGCGCTCGTGCAGGTTCTATTCGTTCACCATTGTGGCGTGGTGGTGGTGTGATCTTTGGGCCAAAACCCAGAGACTTCAACCTCAAATTGAACCGCAAAGAGCGACGTTTGGCACTGCGGACAGCATTTGTCAGCCGCATTGACGATTTGATAGTAGTAGAAGAATTTAGCACCGAGCTATCTCGCCCCAAGACTAAAGAATTAGTAGCAGCTCTTGCCCGTTGGGGAGTAGTACCAGAAAGCAAGGCACTGTTAATTTTGTCTGAAATTGCGGATACAGATAACGTTTATTTATCAGCCCGCAACATTGAAAATTTAAAACTAATTGCAGCCGACCAGCTAAACGTTTTTGATTTACTGCACGCTGACAAAATTGTAGTTACGGCATCAGCCCTAGAAAAAATTCAGGAGGTCTACAGTGCCTAGCTTTGACCCCCGCGACCTTGCCGACTTAGTGCGTCGCCCAATCGTTACAGAGAAAGCGACCATCTTGATGGAGCAAAATAAGTACACCTTTGAAGTAATTCCAAAGGCATCAAAGCCAGAAATCAAGGCTGCGATCGAAGATTTATTTCAGGTCAAGGTTGTAAAAGTCAACACCACCCTACCACCGCGTAAAAAGCGGCGCGTTGGTAAATTTATTGGTTATAAGCCCCAATATAAGCGAGCGATCGTCACCGTCGCACCTGGGGATGAAGACAAGATTAGACAAGTTCTATTCCCAGAAGTCTAAAAAAGTTAGGAGTTAGGAGTTAGGAGTTAGGAGTTACTATGCTCAAAACTCAGCACTCAAAATTTCAAACTCAGCACTTAGCACTCAGCACTTAATAAATATGGGTACCCGTTCTTATCGCCCTTATACCCCCAGCACTCGCCAAGTTACAATCTCTGACTTTGCGGAAATTACCAAAACCGAGCCAGAAAAATCCCTAACAACCTCGAAGCATCGCGCCAAAGGTCGGAATAATCACGGACGGATTACTAGTCGTCGCCGGGGTGGCGGACACAAACAACTTTACCGGATCATCGATTTTAAAAGGGATAAACATAATATTCCTGCCAAAGTCGCAGCAATTGAATACGATCCTAACCGCAATGCCAGAATTGCCCTTTTGTATTACCAAGACGGCGAAAAACGGTACATTCTCCATCCCAACGGGTTGAAAGTTGGAACAATAATTATTTCTGGGCCAGAGGCTCCCTTTGAAGATGGTAATGCTTTACCGCTCTCGAAGATTCCTTTAGGTACTAGTGTTCACAACGTAGAATTCACTCCTGGTAAAGGTGGTCAAATTGTCCGTGCTGCTGGTGCTAGCGCCCAAGTCGTGGCAAAAGAAGGTAATTATGTAACTCTCAAGTTGCCTTCAGGAGAAGTCCGCTTGATTCGACGCGAGTGCTACGCCACCATTGGGCAAGTAGGCAACACCGACGCGAGAAACCTGAGTGCAGGTAAAGCCGGACGAAATCGCTGGAAAGGTCGCCGTCCTAAGGTTAGAGGTAGCGTCATGAACCCAGTGGATCACCCACATGGAGGTGGTGAAGGTAGAGCGCCTATCGGTAGATCGGGGCCTGTTACACCTTGGGGTAAACCCACATTGGGTGCGAAGACACGCAATCGCAAGAAACTTAGCAGCAAGTTGATTGTACGTCGTCGTCGTAAGTCTTCTAAACGCGGTCGCGGTGGTCGTGAATCTTAAAGAGTTAGAAGTTATGAGTTATGAGTTATGAGTTGAATCTAACTTATTAACTCCTCGCTCCTAACTCCTCACTCCTAATTCCTAAATCCTAAATCCAAAATTGAACTATGGGTCGTTCTCTAAAAAAAGGTCCTTTCGTTGCGGATCATCTCTTAAAGAAAATTGAAAAGCTCAACGACAACAACAGAAAAGAAGTTATTAAAACTTGGTCACGAGCTTCGACAATTTTGCCTCTAATGGTAGGTCATACTATCGCTGTTCACAACGGACGCCAACACGTTCCAGTTTTTGTAAATGAACAGATGGTAGGACACAAATTGGGTGAATTTGCCCCAACACGCACCTACAGGGGTCATGGAAAAAGCGACAAAAAAGCGGGTAGGTAGTTATTAGTCATTGGTCATTTGTCATTAGTCATTGGTCATTAGTTATTAGCTTTCGACAAAGGACAAAGGACAAAGGACAAAGGACGAAAGATAAAATTGGAGAAAATTATGGCTACTAATACTACTGAAGTAAAAGCGATCGCTCGTTTTATCCGCATCTCGGCCTATAAAGTGCGTCGGGTACTCGATCAAATCCGCGGGCGATCTTACCGAGAAGCGTTAATCATCCTGGAATTCATGCCCTATCGCGCCACTGAACCCATATTGAAGGTTCTCAGAAGCGCTGCTGCCAATGCCGAACACAACGCTGGGTTAGATCGGACTCAACTAGTAATTACTCAGGCTTATGCCGATCAAGGGCCGCCGTTGAAGCGGTTCCAGCCAAGAGCGCAAGGTCGAGCTTACCAAATTCGCAAGCCGACGTGTCATATTACTGTGGCCGTTGCAGCCGCCCCAGAAAAATAAGCACGTTTACACGAATAAATTGCGTAAAGTAAGAAATTTTAGAGGAAGCATTCGTGGGACAGAAGATTCATCCAGTTGGTTTTCGTCTGGGTATTACACATGAACATCAATCCCGTTGGTTTGCTGTTCCTGATCGTTATCCAGAACTTCTACAAGAAGATTACAAACTGCGTCAATATATAGAACAAAAGCTGGGTAGACAGGCTCAAAACAACGCCGGAATTTCCGAAGTACGGATTGAGCGGAAAGCCGACCAAATCGACTTGGAAGTACGCACAGCTAGACCTGGGGTAGTAGTAGGTCGTGGTGGACAAGGTATTGAATCCTTACGTACCGGACTCCAAGGATTGTTGGGTAGTAATCGTCAAATTCGGATCAATGTAGTTGAAGTTCAACGAGTTGATGCTGATGCCTACCTAATTGCTGAATACATTGCTCAACAATTGGAACGTCGGGTTTCCTTTCGGCGGGTAGTGCGGCAATCGATTCAACGTGCCCAACGTGCTGGTGTCCAAGGTATTAAAATCCAAGTTAGCGGTCGCCTCAACGGTGCAGAAATTGCCCGGACAGAGTGGACTCGTGAAGGTAGAGTACCTTTACATACCTTACGGGCTGACATTGACTACTCTTATTGCACAGCAAAAACTGTTTACGGCATTTTGGGTATCAAAGTATGGGTGTTTAAGGGAGAAATTATTCCTGGACAGGAACCAGAACCGCTACCACCAGCAAGCCGCGATCGCGAACGTGACCCACGCGATCGCGAACGTGAACCCCGTCGCCGTCAACAACAACGTCGTCGCCAGCAATTTGAAGACCGCTCAAATGAAGGATAAATCGTCATTAGTTATTAGTCATTAGTCATTAGTAAATGGCAGATGGCAAATGACAAATGACAAATGACAAATGACAAGTAACAAACCATGTTAAGCCCTAGAAGAACTAAATTCCGCAAACAACAGCGGGGACGGATGGAAGGACTAGCCAGCCGTGGTAGTACCCTCAACTTCGGTGATTTTGCACTCCAAGCTCAAGAACCTGCTTGGATTACCTCGCGTCAAATCGAGGCTTCCCGTCGGGCAATGACTCGTTATATTCGTCGGGGTGGACAAATCTGGATTCGGATTTTCCCTGATAAACCTGTAACCATGCGTCCTGCTGAAACCCGGATGGGTTCTGGTAAAGGTAATCCAGAGTTTTGGGTAGCTGTAGTCAAGCCAGGACGAATTTTGTTTGAAATCGGCGGGGTTTCTGAAGAAATCGCCCGTGAAGCTATGCGTTTGGCTTCATTTAAACTGCCCATCAAAACTAAGTTTATTGTGCGCTCTCAACCACAGGAGCAGGAGTAGCTTATGCCTCTTCCCAAAATTTCAGAAGCTAGAGAATTAAGTGACGAGAAGCTCTCTGATGAAATTGTCGCGATCAAAAGACAACTATTTCAGTTGCGCTTGCAAAAAGCCACCAGACAATTAGAAAAGCCCCACCAGTTCCGACAAATGCGCCACCGCCTAGCCCAATTGCTGACGCTAGAAACAGAACGCAAACGGGCAGCAAGTCAATCGGCTAAAGAAGAAAAGTAGGAGATTATGGCAGTTAAAGAACGAGTTGGCTTGGTAGTGAGCGATAAAATGCAAAAAACTGTGGTAGTTGCCATAGAAAACCGCGCTCCTCACCCCAAGTACGGCAAGATTGTGGTTAACACCCAACGATATAAAGTTCACGACGAAGAAAATCAGTGTAAAGTAGGCGATCGCGTTCGCATTCAGGAAACTAGACCCCTGAGTAAAACCAAGCGCTGGAAAATCACAGAAGTCCTGAACGTCAAGCCTGCTTAAACCTCATCGTTGTTAGTTTCTAACAACATTACAAGGGAGAATAATTGTGATTCAACCCCAGACTTACCTGAATGTCGCAGATAATAGCGGCGCCCGCAAACTAATGTGCATCCGCATCTTAGGCGGAGGCAATCGTCGTTATGGTTTTATTGGCGATAAAATTATCGCAGTTGTCAAAGATGCTACACCCAACATGGCTGTCAAAAAGTCTGATGTTGTGGAAGCAGTAATTGTCAGAACTCGTAAAGCTGTATCTCGTGACAGCGGCATGAGCATTCGCTTTGATGATAACGCCGCTGTGATCATCAACAAAGACGGTAATCCCAGAGGCACACGGGTTTTTGGCCCAGTTGCACGGGAACTGCGCGATAAAAACTTTACTAAAATTGTTTCTCTGGCTCCGGAGGTGCTTTAATGGCAACCAAACAGGGTACGCCCAAAGTATTCCACAAAATGCACGTCAAAACTGGCGACACTGTACAAGTGATTGCTGGTAAAGACAAAGGAAAAGTTGGCGAAATTACTCAGGCACTTCCCCAACTGAGTAAAGTCATCGTCAAAGGTGTCAACATCAAGACCAAGCACGTCAAACCCCAGCAAGAAGGGGAATCAGGGCGAATTATTACCCAAGAATTCCCGATTCATAGCTCTAACGTTATGCTTTATTCCACCAAGCAAAACGTTGCCAGTCGTGTTGGTTACACCTTTACCTCAGAAGGCAAAAAGGTCAGAAAACTCAAGAAAACTGGCGAAATTCTGGATAAATAGTTAGAAGTTACGAATTAAGAGTTAAGAATTAAATTTAACTCATAACTCATAACTCATAACTCATAACTCATAACTTTGTTCCCTGACCAAGCCCAGGGATATCAGGACAAAAAACTATGGCGACAACAAGACTCAAAACCTTATATCAAGAGACAATCGTCCCCAAACTGATCAATCAGTTTCAATATACCAACGTTCATGAAGTACCGAAGTTGGTAAAGGTTACGATTAACCGAGGTTTGGGTGAAGCAGCTCAAAATGCGAAGTCACTAGAGGCATCCATCAACGAAATTGCCTTAGTAACTGGTCAAAAACCAGTAGTGACAAGGGCGAAAAAGGCGATCGCTGGCTTTAAGATTCGTCAGGGGATGCCTGTGGGGATCATGGTTACCCTCAGAGCCGAACGGATGTATGCCTTTTTCGACCGGCTAGTTAGCCTGTCACTACCCAGAATTCGAGATTTTCGCGGCGTTAGCCCTAAAAGCTTTGACGGACGCGGTAACTACACTTTGGGTGTACGAGAACAGCTAATTTTTCCAGAAGTCGAATACGACAGCATCGATCAAGTGCGTGGGATGGATATTTCCATCATCACCACAGCAAAAAACGACGAAGAGGGACGCGCCTTACTTAAAGAATTAGGAATGCCCTTTCGCGATCAATAAGTTCATCTATAGAGGGAACGATGGCGGCTAACGACACAATTGCAGATATGCTGACGCGCATCCGCAATGCCAACCTGGCGCGGCATCAAACTACACAAGTGCCAGCGACAAAAATGACCCGGAGCATTGCCAAAGTGCTACGGGAGGAAGGCTTTATTGCTGAAATCGAAGAAGCAGAAGAAGGGGTAAAACACAATCTGGTGATTTCCCTGAAATACAAGGGTAAAAACCGTCAGCCTCTGATCACCGCCTTAAAGCGGGTCAGTAAGCCTGGCTTGCGTGTTTACTCCAATAAAAAAGAATTACCAAGGGTACTAGGCGGCATTGGCATTGCCATTATTTCTACATCCAGTGGTATTATGACTGACCGCGAAGCGCGGCGTCAGAACTTGGGTGGCGAAGTGCTTTGTTACGTTTGGTAGTCATTGGTCATTGGTCATTAGTCATTTTGTCATTAGTCATTGGTCATTTGTTATTAGTGAAAGACAAAGGACAAAGGACAAATAACAAAGGACAAAAGACAAAGGACAAATAACAAAGGACAAAAAGTCATGTCTCGTATTGGTAAACGTCCAATTACTATTCCCGCCAAAGTTGAAGTGGCGATCGATGGTACAAAAATTGTGGTGAAAGGTCCGAAAGGAGAACTTTCTCGCACTCTCAGAGATAATGTCTCACTCTCGCAAGAGGGGGAAATATTACACGTAAATCGTCGGGATGAAACTCGTACATCGAAGCAACTGCACGGCTTGAGCCGCACTTTAGTTGCCAACATGGTTGAGGGAGTTTCCCAGGGTTTTCAGCGCCGTTTGGAAATTCAAGGTGTTGGTTACAGGGCACAACTTCAGGGGCGTAACCTAGTTCTAAATATGGGTTACAGCCATCAGGTGCAAATTGAACCACCAGAAGGAATTCAGTTTGCTGTAGAAGGTACCACTAACGTCATTGTCAGTGGCTATGACAAAGAAATCGTCGGTAACACAGCCGCCAAAATTCGTGCTGTTCGTCCACCAGAACCTTATAAAGGTAAAGGCATTCGCTATGCCGGTGAAGTGGTCAGACGGAAAGCTGGTAAGACTGGTAAGGGTGGTAAGAAGTAGAAATGAAACTTACTCGTAGAGAATCAAAAAATCGTCGTCATCGACGCGTTCGTGGCAAAGTTATTGGCTCCCCAGAACGTCCGCGTTTAGCGGTGTTTCGTTCAAATGAGCATATTTATGCCCAGTTAATTGATGATACTCAGCATCAAACAATCGTGTCCGCATCGACCGTAGAACCAGATTTGAAATCTAGTTTAGCGTCATGTGCAAATCGCGACGCATCGGCGCAAGTTGGTAAGTTGATTGCAGTGCGATCGCTAGAAAAAGGCATTACCAAAGTAGTCTTTGATCGCGGTGGTAACTTATATCATGGTCGTGTCAAAGCACTAGCTGATGCAGCACGCGAAGCTGGTTTAGATTTCTAAAGTCATTAGTCATTGAGTCATTAGTCATTAGTCATTGGTCATTAGTGAATAAACAAAGGACAAATGACAAAGGACAAAGGACAAATGACAACTGACAACTGACAAATGACGTTCACCAGAGCATAAATTATGGCAACAGAGCGTAAAAGTAAAACAAAGCGTGCCAAAAAAGAAGAAACCACTTGGCAAGAGCGGGTTATCCAAATCCGCCGCGTAAGTAAAGTGGTCAAAGGTGGTAAAAAACTCAGCTTCCGAGCGATCGTTGTCGTTGGCAACGAACGCGGTCAAGTTGGAGTTGGAGTAGGCAAAGCCTCAGATGTAATTGGCGCCGTCAAAAAAGGCGTAGCCGACGGCAAAAAACACCTCATTGATATCCCAATCACTAAATCAAACTCCATCCCTCATCCTATTGATGGTGTTGGTGGCGGTGCAAAAGTGATTATGCGTCCAGCCGCACCTGGTACTGGGGTAATTGCCGGTGGTGCTGTGCGAACTGTGTTGGAATTAGCAGGAGTTCGTAACGTTTTAGCCAAGCAACTAGGCTCCAACAATCCGCTCAATAATGCTAGAGCCGCAGTTAATGCCTTATCTACACTGCGTACCCTTTCTGAAGTCGCCGAAGATCGCGGTATTCCTATTCAAAATCTCTACATCTAACTAGTCATTTGTCCTTAGTCAGTAGTTCTTTGTTCTGAACAAATGACAAACGACAATGACAAATGACGAATGACAAATGACAAATGACATTTTTAGCTTATGAGACTCCATGATGTTAAGCCACAAAAAGGCTCAAAGAAACGCAAGAAGCGTGTAGCTAGAGGTATTTCTGCCGGACAAGGTGCTAGTGCCGGTCTAGGTATGCGGGGTCAAAAATCTCGTTCTGGTAGTGGGACTCGACCGGGTTTTGAAGGTGGTCAACAGCCATTGTACCGCCGCTTACCTAAGCTGAAGGGCTTTCCAATCGTTAATCAGAAGATTTACACTACGATTAATGTAGAGAAGCTAGCCTCCCTTCCCGCTAATACGGAAGTAACTTTGACCTCATTGAAAGCCGCAGGTATCCTGACTGCTGTCAAAGGGCCATTAAAAGTTTTAGGTAACGGGGAATTGAGTATTCCGCTCAAAGTGCAAGCGGCAGCTTTTACAGTTTCAGCTCGTAGCAAAATTGAGGCAGCTGGTGGTAGTTGTGAAGTCTTATGAGTGAGCCGGAACAGCGCACTTAAATGCAAGCCAACTCGCTGCCAGTGCTTGGTTCACTATAAAGGTAGCACTCTATGATCAGTCGAGATAAAGCCCCAACGGCTCAAGAAACTTTTATGCAGATGGCGCAGGCAGCTGGCCTCAGAGGTAGGCTGCTTGTCACTGTCGGTATTTTAATTTTGGTTCGCCTGGGTATTTTCTTACCCGTCCCAGGCATTGATAGACCGAGATTTGCCGAAGCTATATCGGGCAGTAATTCCATATTCGGCTTATTGGATATATTTTCCGGGCGAGGACTTTCGACTTTGGGAGTCTTTGCTTTAGGAATTTTGCCCTTCATTAATGCGTCTATTATCATCCAATTACTCACCGCTGCGATTCCAACTTTAGAAAATTTACAGAAAAATGAAGGGGAAGCCGGTCGGCGAAAAATATCGCAAATTACCCGCTACGTCACTGTAGGTTGGGCGATTCTGCAAAGTACAGCTTTTTCGGCATTATTCCTTCAGCAATTCGCTTTAAACCCAGGGCCCATATTCGTAGCTGAAACTGCGATCGCTCTGACTGCTGGTTCGATGTTCGTCATGTGGGCATCAGAATTAATTACAGAACGGGGTATTGGAAATGGTGCATCATTGTTGATTTTTGTCAATATTGTCGCGTCATTACCAAAAGCTTTGGGCGATACCATCGACTTGGTACAAGTAGGTGGTCGGGAAACCGTGGGTCGCGTGATCGTGCTGATCTTAGTTTTCCTAGCAACAATTGTTGGTATTGTGGTTGTGCAAGAAGGAATGCGCCGCATCCCAATTATTTCGGCTCGTCGCCAAGTAGGTCGGAGAGTTTTGGCAGAACAGCGTAGCTATCTGCCCTTGCGGCTAAATCAAGGCGGCGTAATGCCAATTATTTTTGCTGCTGCCATCCTCAGCTTGCCATTGCTGATCGCCAATTTTACTAAAAATGCCGAATTGGCGAATATAGTTAACACTTATTTGAGTCCAGGCGGTTCTAGTTCCTGGGTCTATGCCTTGGTGTACATGGTTTCCATCGTTTTCTTCAGCTACTTCTATTCTTCGTTGATTCTCAACCCAGTAGACGTGGCGCAAAACTTGAAGAAAATGGGTTCTAGTATTCCTGGAATTCGTCCCGGTAAGGCAACTAGTGAGTATATTGAACGCGTTTCTAACCGACTCACTTTTTTGGGTGCAATCTTTTTGGGCTTTGTTGCTATTATCCCCACCGCAGTGGAAAGTGCTTTGAATGTGAAAACTTTCCAGGGGATAGGTGCTACCTCTTTGTTAATTTTAGTTGGTGTGGCAATTGAGACAGCCAAACAAGTCCAAACTTATGTCATCTCTCAGCGCTATGAAGGAATGGTGAAATAATAGTGACGCGATTAATCTTCTTGGGGCCACCTGGAGCGGGTAAAGGAACACAAGCTCAAACATTGGCTGAACACTTGAATATTCCCCATATTTCTACGGGTGAAATATTAAGACAAGCCATGAAAGAGCAAACTCCTTTAGGAATCAAAGCTAAAAGCTATGTTGATAGCGGTGAGTTAGTACCCGATCAGCTAGTGCAAGACTTGGTACAGGAGCGCCTCGATCAACCAGATGCCAAAAATGGTTGGATTCTTGATGGTTTTCCCCGGAAAGTTACTCAAGCAGCTTTTTTGGAGAAGTTACTGGAAACAATACATCAAGGTGGCGAAAGGGTAGTCAATTTAGATGCACCAGATGAAATTGTCATAGCACGTTTGCTAGCTAGAGGACGAAAAGATGATACCGAAGAGGTGATTCGTCGTCGTTTAGAAGTATACCGTGCGGAAACTGCACCTTTAATTGATTATTATGGCGATCGCAAAAAACTCCTAACAGTCAATGGCAATCAGTCCCAAGAAGATGTCACTGGTGAACTACAAAAGGTAATCGCTTCTTGAAAGGGGAGTAGGGAGTAGGGAGTGGGGAGTAGGGAATTCACCACTTATCACTCACTATTTCCCACTCACCAGTCCCCACTCCCCCTAACAAAAAAAAGATCAATTTTAGCTAAGATATATTAATAAACTGTTGATATATTTCTTAAAGTGTGTTTATTTGCAGATGAAGCGCTGCAACTGAACACCAAATTGTTGAGTTGAGGAAAAAACAAATTGTCTAAGCAAGATTTGATTGAAATGGAAGGCACGGTTACAGAGTCCTTGCCCAATGCGATGTTTCGCGTTGACTTGGACAATGGCTTTAACGTGCTAGCACACATTTCCGGCAAGATTCGCCGAAATTATATCAAGATTTTGCCCGGCGATCGCGTCAAGGTAGAGTTAACCCCCTACGACTTGACCAAAGGCAGAATCACTTATCGCTTGCGTAAGAAGTAAGTATATGTAGAGAATTTTACCATAAAACCATTTTTTTGACTGTTTATTAGTCATTTAACTGGATTAATTTCCCTAGAAATGCTATAATTTTATATTTGGAGTCAAAAAATAAAAGGCATGAAAGTTAGAGCCTCAGTCAAGAAAATTTGTGAAAAGTGTAACGTGATCAAACGTCGTGGTCGCGTGATGGTGATCTGTGTGAACCCCAAGCACAAGCAACGTCAAGGATAACGCTCTTACCAACAGAGCCAGTTGCAGGACGCATATCATCATTAAAACGAAAAGACGCGATTAATCACGTTTTTCTAACCAACAGTAATTGCGAAAACAATAGGGAGAGTTCATTGTGGCACGTATTGCCGGAGTAGACCTTCCACGCGATAAGCGCGTCGAGATCGGTCTGACTTACATTTACGGAATTGGGTTATCACGCTCTCAAGAAATTATAGCGGCTACTGGTGTGAACCCAGACACCCGCGTTAAGGACTTAAGTGATGCTGATGTAACAGCCCTGCGAGGGGAAATAGAAAGCAACTATCAAGTTGAAGGCGACTTGCGGCGCTTGGAGTCTTTGAACATCAAGCGCTTAGTTGACATTGGTACTTACAGAGGCCGTCGTCATCGCATGGGCTTACCAGTCAGAGGTCAAAGAACTCGCACCAATGCCAGAACCCGTCGAGGCAGAAGGCAGACAGTGGCTGGGAAGAAGAAGGCTCCAGGGAAATAATTTTGCAACGCTTGCTAATCCGAGCAAGTTTTACCTTAAATCAACTAAACAAGTATGGCGAGACAACCAACTAAAAAAACCGGGAGCAAGAAGCAGAAACGGAATGTACCCAGTGGAATGGCTTACATCCAGTCTACTTTCAACAATAGCATTGTCACCATTACCGATCAAAACGGAGATGTCATCTCCTGGGCTAGCGCTGGTTCTAGCGGTTTTAAGGGAGCAAAAAAGGGAACTCCCTTTGCAGCACAAACTGCTGCTGAAAGTGCAGCCCGTAGAGCCATTGATCAAGGAATGCGCCAAATTGAGGTAATGGTCAGTGGGCCTGGAGCAGGTAGAGAAACCGCTATCCGGGCGCTTCAAGGAGCAGGACTGGAAATTACACTCATTCGGGATATTACCCCCATTCCTCACAATGGTTGTCGTCCACCCAAGCGCCGTCGAGTTTAAACACTAAGACTTGGGCAGTGAGGACGAAAAGTTACAGCCAGCAATGACAGCTTGGGCGTCTAACGTGCAAACTGTCATCAAGTGAAAACTTGGGCGACCAAAAGCGTGTCAGATTTTCCCACAGGGAAAGCTGTTAGGCTTCAGGATACCCAAAATATTATCAGCGCCTGCAAGCTCAATAGGGGCGTCAAACTATACCGTAATTTCATAGTAGTAGTTTTGATATACCTATAATCTACAGGACATAAATTCAATTCGGGAGGCAATTGACTTGTCTGCTAGCAGCACCTTAGAAAAAGGGAGGCTCATCCGTGGCGCAGTTTCAAATTGAATGTGTAGAGTCGAATACTGACGAAAGTCGGAACCATTACAGTAAATTTGTTCTGGAACCTCTAGAGCGTGGTCAAGGAACAACTGTTGGCAACGCACTGCGGCGGGTTTTACTATCCAATCTAGAGGGTACGGCAGTTACAGCAGTGAGGATTGCAGGCGTTTCACACGAGTTTGCCACAGTTCCGGGCGTGCGGGAAGATGTACTGGAAATCCTCATGAAAATGAAGGAAGTTATCCTGAAAAACTATTCCTCACAGCCTCAGATTGGTAGATTACTCGTTAACGGCCCAGCAACAATCACTGCGGCTCATTTTGATTTGCCCAGTGAAGTAGAAATCATCGATCCGACCCAGTATGTAGCCACCATTGCTGAGGGTGGAAAACTGGAAATGGAATTTAGGATCGAGAAAGGCAAAGGCTATCGCACTGTAGAGCGAGGACGTGAAGAAGCCACATCGTTGGATTTTCTGCAAATCGACTCAATATTTATGCCGGTGCGAAAAGTCAACTACAGTGTTGAAGAATCTCGTGGGGAAGGCTTGATTCCAAAAGACCGACTACTGTTGGAAGTTTGGACAAATGGCAGTATTTCCCCTCAAGAAGCACTATCTTCCGCCGCTGCGATCTTGGTAGATTTATTCAACCCGTTGAAAGACATCTCCCTAGAACCAACAGATACAGGTTCGGAAATTCCAGACGACCCAACTGCTCAGATACCCATCGAAGAGTTGCAACTTTCTGTGCGGGCATATAACTGTCTCAAACGGGCACAAGTTAACTCTGTGGCAGATTTGTTGGATTACACCCAAGAAGACCTCTTAGAAATTAAGAACTTTGGGCAGAAGTCAGCAGAAGAAGTCGTGGAAGCTTTGCAGCGACGCTTGGGCATCACCCTGCCAATGGAAAGAGGCTCTAAACACCCTTAAGAAAAACCTTCATAATTCATAGTGCATAATTATGCGTCACCGTTGTCGCGTCAAAAAACTCAGTAAACCAGCCGATCAACGCCGTGCTTTACTGCGATCGCTCGCCACCGAGCTGATCCGTCATGGTAAGATCACCACCACTTTAATTAGAGCGAAAGTTCTCAGAAGTGAAGTGGAAAAAATGATTACCCTAGCCAAAAATGGCTCCTTATCAGCACGTCGGGAAGCCCTTGGCTATATCTTCGACAAACAACTGGTTCACGCTCTATTTGAGCAAGCTCCAACTCGATACGGCGATCGCCAGGGCGGTTATACCCGCATCCTGCGTACCGTACCGCGTCGGGGTGATAATGCAAAAATGGCAATAATTGAATTGGTTTAAGTCATTGGTCATTGGTCATTAGTCATTGGTCATTAGTGAATAACAAAGGACAACTGACAAAGGACAAATGACAAAGGACAAAATCTGTATGTTAGAAAGCCACCAGCCTACACAAACTCATCGAGTAGCCTTGGTAATCCAATACCTGGGCACTCATTTTCATGGCTGGCAAAGGCAAAAACAACACCGGACAGTCCAAGAAGAGATCGAAATTGCGATCGCTACTATTCTTGGGCATCATGTAACATTACACGGTGCTGGGCGAACCGATTCTGGAGTTCACGCTGCTGCTCAAGTAGCCCATTTTGAAGCAACAGGTTTTATTCCGCCTCACAAGTGGGCAACAATCCTCAACAGCTACCTGCCGCCAGATATATTAATCAGGGCTTCAGCTAGTGTCGATAACCGTTGGCACGCTCGCTTTAGTGCAGCCTATCGGCGGTATCGCTACACAATATATACTGAAGATCGGCTTAACTTGTTTGTAAGACCCTTCAGTTGGCATTATTATTATGCACCCCTGGATGAATCTTTAATCCAAGCTGCCTTGAAACCTCTCTTGGGAAAGCATCACTTAGCTGCTTTTCACCGTGCAGGCTCAAAGCGATCGCATTCCTGGGTAGAGGTGCAAGCAGTAGAGTGTCGTCGCAGTGGGCCATTTATCCATATTGAAATACAGGCAGATGGATTTTTGTATGGCATGGTACGGCTGTTGGTAGGGATGCTGGTAGAAGTAGGTTCTGGACAACGAACACTTTCTAGCTTCACCGAACTCTGGAAAGAAGAACGCCGGGAAGAAGTGAAATATGCCGCACCGCCTCAAGGCTTGTGCTTGTTGCGAGTCGGCTATCCCGATTTTCCCTTTCCGAAAGAGATTTGGTACGACACCTTGCCAAAGTTCGTCACTAGTCAAGAGTCATTAGTCATTGGTTCTTAGTAACTACAAATGACAAAAGACAAATGACTAATGACAAATTAAAAATGACAAAGGACAAATGACAAATGACAACAGTTAAAACATACCTTCCTTCTCAAGCAACCCTTGAGCGTGAATGGTACATAGTAGATGCCACCGATAAACGCCTCGGTCGCCTCGCCAGCGAAATCGCTCAGGTATTGAGAGGCAAAAAGAAACCCGAATATACACCTCATCTAGATACAGGTGACTTCGTAATCGTCATCAATGCCGAAAAAGTAGCAGTCACAGGCAAAAAGCGCACTCAAAAGCTTTATCGTCGCCATTCTGGTCGTCCCGGTGGGATGAAAACGGAAACTTTCGCTAAATTGCAAGACCGCATACCAGAGCGGATTTTAGAACAAGCTGTTAAAGGTATGCTACCTAAAAATAGCCTCGGTAAGCAGTTGTTCACTAAGCTAAAAGTTTACGCTGGCCCTACGCATCCTCATGATGCTCAAAAACCTAAAGAACTAAAAGTTAGTACAATTCCTGGAGAAGAAAATTAATGGTAGTCGCAGATGCTAATAGCGGTCGCGCCGTATACTGGGGTACTGGCCGTCGTAAGAACGCAGTCGCACGGGTACGCTTGGTTCCAGGCACAGGTCAACTGACTGTGAACGGTAAAGATGGAAACTTGTATTTCCAATTTAACCCCAACTACCTGGGAGTCATTAAAGCACCCCTGGAAACTCTGGGATTAGAAAACGAATATGACATTTTGGTAAAAGCAGAAGGCGGCGGCTTGACCGGACAGGCTGATTCTGTTCGCTTGGGAGTTGCCCGTGCTTTGTGCCAACTCGACCCAGACAATCGCCCACCTTTGAAAACCGAAGGTTACTTGACTCGCGATCCAAGGGCAAAAGAGCGGAAGAAATATGGTTTACATAAAGCCCGGAAAGCACCTCAGTACTCTAAGCGTTAGAAATTGGGCATTGGTGAAGAAGGTGATAGGTTACAGGGTACAGGTGATAGTTTTCTGTTACCTCTAACCTGTTCCCTTCTCCCTTTTTCTAGCTGCAATTGAACGCTGAAAGTTATAATTTATATAGATTCATCACAAAAAGAACAATGGCTAAAGCTGATATTCACCCCAAGTGGTATCCAGATGCTAAAGTTTACTGCAACGGTCAAGTTGTTATGACCATTGGCTCTACCAAGCCAGAATTGCATGTAGATGTTTGGTCTGGAAATCACCCATTTTACACCGGCACTCAGAAGATTATTGACACTGAGGGTCGAGTAGAGCGCTTCCTCCGCAAGTACGGTATGAGCAGCACTCAAACATCTGGCGACGAACAAGACAAAAAGTAGCGAGTTGGCTCTGCTGTTAACGACGGCCCTGCATCAGCTGGGTCGATTTTCATTTATATGCTCGAGCCAATTTGTTATTTTTTTAAGGAGCGATCGCACTCGTCATGGCTGAATCATACTTACTGGACAAACTAAAATCCGTTGAACAAACTTTTAATGAATTAACACGTCGTCTTGGCGACCCTGATACCGCTAGCAATCCTGATGAATATCAAGAAATTGCTAAGTCTCGTTCTTCTTTGGAAGAGGTAGTTAATACTTATGAAATTTGGAAAACAGCCCAAGAAGACTTGACCGGAGCGCGTCAAGTTTACAAAGAATCTGCAAGTGACCCAGAGTTGCAAGAAATGGCATCACTGGAAGTAAAAGAACTTGAAGAAAAAATAGAACATTTAGAGTCTCGCTTAAAAGTCTTACTGCTACCACGCGACCCCAATGATGAAAAGAATATCATGTTGGAAATTCGCGCTGGTACTGGTGGTGATGAGGCAAGCATTTGGGCTGGCGATTTGATGCAGATGTACACCCGCTATGCTCAGACTCAAGGTTGGAAAGTTTCTCTAGTGAGCGAATCTCGCGGAGAAATGGGTGGCTGGAAAGAAGTCATTCTCGAAATTAAAGGTAATGATGTTTACAGCCAGCTAAAGTTTGAAGCTGGAGTGCATCGTGTGCAGCGCGTGCCGGCAACTGAATCTGGGGGACGGGTTCATACTTCCACAGCTACCGTGGCGATTATGCCAGAGGTGGATGATGTGGAAATTCACATTGACCCGAAAGATATTGAAATGACCACAGCTCGTTCTGGTGGTGCTGGTGGACAAAACGTCAACAAGGTGGAAACAGCCGTTGACTTGATGCACAAACCAACGGGAATACGCATTTTCTGTACAGAAGAACGCAGCCAGTTGCAAAACAAAGAACGGGCGATGCAAATTCTGCGGGCGAAGTTGTATGACATCAAGTTAAGCGAACAACAAGCAGCTGTTACTTCCATGCGGCGATCGCAGGTTGGTACTGGATCGCGATCGGAAAAAATTCGCACCTATAATTATAAAGATAACCGCGCTACCGATCATCGGTTAGGTCAGAATTATTCCCTTACCCCGGTTTTGGATGGTGATTTAGAGACGCTTATCCAGTCTTGTATATCTCTAGACCAGCAAGAACGTCTCGCGGAGTTAGCGACTTCTGCCGCTAACTAATACCAATTCAATTAATGATTGCAACACATCTTTGGTTGGATAAAGACGCCATGAATCGCGTCTCTACAAATGGTAATAATTTTTGCTGTTAAATATCCTGTAAAACCACTTGTTGCACTGTTGCTTTTAACACGGACAGGTGGTTTTCTAATATCGCATGGAGTGCATCTTCTATTTCACTGGGATAATGGTAATAAGCAAATTCGTACTTCATAACGTAATTTAGCTTCGCCCATTCCTTCAGGGTTTCACAGGTATAAATTAGCTTTTCCACTTCTTCTTGCCAACGTGCAAAAATCCGGTAGCTAAAAAAGCTGCTGCATATATTGCCTTTTGCATCCCAGTAGGAAATACACACTTGATGTTTCAGAAGGTGGATTTTTTTGATTTGCTTAACATCGTAGCCTTTAACTTTTAAAGCTTCTTTGGTTTCTGCGTCAGAAATGTTCCACTGTTCTGGTTTAATTTTATTAGTGGCTATAAGATTTTTACCTTTGCGGCGATATTGGTTAATTTTGCGTGGCTTGCGAAACATGATGCACCTTCGATATTATTTCTTCGCAGCAAAGTCTAACTACTAGCTGAAGTGCTGTAGCAAACTAAGTTTTTTGGGTTGATTAAAGATAGATGGGTTATTCTACTAGCTTGATGCCTGTAGTTGCCGATTTACAACCAGAGATATAGTTTAGTACTAAAACACAAGGCTGTCAATATAAAAGTAAACTTGTATTATTGAAAGTAAACTTGTAAATAAAGTTGGCTAGCTATATAAGCAGTGAAGATCGAAAGCAAACAAAAACTGATTGAAATCATTAAACTAGCTCGCGGTTCAATGAGTCAGCGAGCATTTGGTAAGCTTTTGGGAGTATCTGCTACTGCTGTTCAGATGTGGGAAAAAGGTGTGAAGGTTCCAGATACAGAAAATTTGGCTCAAATCGCATCGAAAGCAGGCTACACAATGGAAGAGTTAATTAGCTGCATTGATGGTAAGCCAATTCCAGAAACTTCAGATTTGAGTCTGATTCTGAGACAAATCCAGCACATGCCTCTTAGCCAAGTAGCTCAAATTGTGCAAGCTGCGGCAGATAGATTGGCGGCTGTGGCTGAAGCGTCTGGGGATGAAGCGAAGGCCAGTTAAATAATTCGTAATTCGTAATTAAGTTTTTTAAGGGCGATTTAGCGCAAAATCGGATCAAACTAGCTTGTGGTTTCTTGCTGTCAAGATTCAACTCTATGGACAAACCTTTTTTGTATGACCAAGACTTCTATGGCTGGACACAGCAGCAGGCTAAAGCGTTAGAGCAGAGGCTAGTTATGGAACTAGACTGGCAACACCTGCAAGAGGAAATTCAAGCTTTGGGGAGACAAGAGTATCGGGAACTCGTGAGTTGTCTGAGCGTATTACTTGGTCATCTCTTAAAGTGGGAATATCAACCCGAACAACGCTGTCGTAGTTGGTTTTTAACAATTCGAGAACAGCGTCGCGCCATTCATAGGCATCTGCGGCAGAACCCTAGCTTAAAGTCTCGAATCGAAGAAGCCTTGTTAGATGGCTTTGAAGCAGGAGTCGATTTGGCGCTACGAGAAACTAACTTACCATTACGAACTTTTCCAGAGCATTGCCCTTATTTATTTGATGATGCGATGTCTACGACGGGCTACGCCTACGCAGAGAATTTTCTGTGCGATACTCGTCAAGACTGGGAAGGATAATTACTACCATTTTTATGACGCTCATTTGTTATTTGGATATACCTTAAGTAGAACGATAGTAAAAAAATTATATCCTTATAAGTTTTACTCCAAGTTACTTAGATATAGTTACATATATGAAAGAAGTAATAGAAAATGTAAAACAAACTATAGCGCAAAAACAAATACTTTGGGCTTATCCAATTGCACTGAAATTACAAAAATATCACTATAGTTTGGCAATCCAATGGGCAATAGAATGCATACAAATATATTCATCCGAAATTAAATCGGACAAACTCTCCCAGGTTAATAAATATATTCAGCAAGCTTTGTCCGAGCCAAATTTTTTAACTCCTTTACAGTGTAATGAAATTAGTCGAGAAATATGGTATTTGCCCGAAAGGGAAGAAATTCAAACTGCGATAGCTCGACTATGGGGTTCTATCGCAGCTTTTAAAGATGGAGAAGATTGTGGTGGAGTAATAGAAACCACTAGGGCAGTCGAATTAGTATTACCTGATATATCCGATCGTCATTGACTAGATCGATACCTGGAAGCTGCTGTAATAATTTATGAAAAATATGAATCACAAAACTAGGTGTGTGAGTAGTAGAATCGCATTGATTCATCTGGCGATCGCTAATTTTGGCTGAGTTAGAGGTTCTGGAAGAAATACGTAATGACTATACAAACTAAGCCCGTCTGCGTGGACTCCAGCAAGTTGAAACCCACGGAGGTGGGTTTTGTCTGTATAGCTGCGATTTCTAATCGCCAGTGCTAGGGTATTTTACTGGCAGTTAAGGAATAAATGGTTTTAAAATGGTGCAATCTGAAAATATTTAGGGGTGCAGCTATGTCGCTACGCAATGAGCCTTTAGATTGGCAACTTGAAACCAACAATCCTTATATACCAGTTTATCATCAAGGGAATTTGGTGGGATTTTTTAAACCAGAATATGCTAGTGAAATTATTAAAGTTTTAAATGAAGAAGAAGTTTTAAAAAAAGCGCTAAAAATGGCTTGTACTGATTTAATTAAAAAAATCGGCGGCGATACCAGAAAAGTCAATTATTTAATGGAAAAATATATAAAAACTAGTGAACGTCCCAAGTATGGAACTAGAGCGATCGCAGTTTTACTTCAAGATAGGCAAAAAGAGCTTGATTTGAGTAACCAGGAGTTTGCTAAATTCTGCGACACCTTTAAATTATCCCCTACCGAACTGAATAATATTTATGCTGGAGAAGCATTTGATGATAGTTTGTTAGCGCCCCTTTCACGTATATTAGGGATAGCAAAAGAGCAATTGCTCAAAGTGCGAGATGGTTCTGAAGAATAAAGTAATAAATGAACAGCAAATAAAAATTTTCAAATGATATAAAATTGTGAAAACAGACATCATCTTTTATCGGCTGTTTCAAGAATTCCCTGATATCTTCTTTGAACTTACAGCACCTACGGCTGTTATGAGGTACAGTAGCAGCAACTAGCAAACCAGTTTCTTAAATGTTGAGGATTTATTAAGTCGAGTGCAACTGAGATTAGTTTATCAACCATTTCTGTTGTAGTTGGAGCAAAATTGCGTAAAAAAGATTTAAGTTGTGACCACCATAATTCAATTGGATTAAAATCGGGGGAGTATGAAGATAAACAAATAACTTTCGCACCTACAGCTTCAATCATTGGCACAATTGAATCTAGTTTATGTGCGGATAAATTATCAATTTACGTCCACTGCTCCTGACCATAAATTTGGCACTAAAAACTTCTCAATAAATAATTCAAATGCAATGCCATCCATTGAACCATTCATTGTCATTAATGCAACTACTTTTTTAATACTAATTGCTCCAATTACTGTAACTTTTGAGCCTCTATAGAAGGGGTTAAGAGAGTAAGCTCTTGTTCCCATTTCTGAACGGGCATGAGTCCTCGTTAACCCAAGTAGGACACCAGTCTCATCCAAAAATACTAAATTTTCTGGCTCTATATGTTTGACCTTTTCCCAATAATCTAATCTTAAATTCAGGACTCTTTCTGTCCCCGCTTGGGTACTCCGCTTTGTTTTTTTTTACGATTTAATCCTAATTTCTGTAACGCACGACACATTGCACTTTGACCTACCCAATTGCCAGTCTTGTCTGCAAATAATTCACACAACTCTATCAATGTTGCATCTGGATGTGATTCAACTAATTCTCTCAACTCTATGTCAGCATTTGTTAGATGACTAAATTGTGGCTTTCCTCGCGGCTTGGATTGTAAATTACCTTCAAGTTTTTGTTGCTTTACAAGCTTTTGAACTAAACTTTTTGAGACGGAAAATATGTTAGCTACTTTTCTGATTGAAATGTTTTTTTGAAGATGTGCTGCAACTATTTTTTCTCGAAGATCGACAGAGTATGACTTCATTTAGAGGTATTTATATTTTAATTTATTGTACCTCATAACAGACGCAAGTGCTGTATTGGTAATCCTCCAGAATCAGCTAGCCTTTATCAATTTTCATCAGTTGAAATCAAACAAACAGCCTTCAGAATCGATGGCGTATTTCTGCCTACACCAGGAAGCGAGAACCCAATTTACTTTGTTGAAGTGCAATTTCAAACCGATGGGGAAATTTATTCACGGCTAATTGCAGAAATATGTTTATACCTCCGTCAGAATCAACCATCAAATGACTGGGGTGCTGTGGTTTTATACCCAAATAGGAATGTAGATACAGGAGATATTAAACATTACCGTGAGTTTTTTACAAGTGGGCGCGTCAGACGCATTTATTTGGATGAATTAGGTGAAGGTACATCGCTTCCAATTGGCATTGCAACTGCTAAATTAGTAATTGCAACCGACGATATCGCAATTGTCCAAGCAAGGGAGTTGATAGACAGAACTAAGTCGGAAATAAACTCACCACCAAAACAGCAGCAATTATTACAATTTATAGAGACTATTTTGGCTTACAAGTTTCCCACAATGAGTAGGGAGGAGATCGAGCAAATGTTTAGCTTAAGCGAGTTAAAGCAAACCAGATTTTATCAGGAAGCCTTTCAGGAAGGTGTTGAACAAGGTAAGGTTCAAGGGAAACTAAAAGCAGTACCAGCAATGTTGTCAGCAGGGTTGACTGTAGAACAAGTAGCAGAGGCGTTAGATTTGAGTGTCGAAGAAGTCAGACAAGTAACACAAAGCCAGCCTTAAGATAGATGTGGTAAATTTTATCCGTGGCTCAAGCCAAATTTGGTTTGCGGCTTCCAAACTTGATCACGACGAATTTATAGTTAATTTTTGTTAATATTAGAGGCGGTGTTAGTACTTCGTCCTCAACCACCCACTCCCTAACTGAGAGAAACTTAATGCTGCGACTAGAACATATAAGTAAAATTTATCCCACAGGCGAAGTTCTCAAAGATATCAACTGGGAAGTTAAACCAGGCGATCGCATTGGCTTAGTCGGTGTCAACGGTGCCGGAAAATCAACCCAACTTAAAATCATCTCTGGGGAAATGGAACCCACCGCCGGCGAAATCATTCGTCCTAATAGCTTACATATAGCCTACCTTAACCAAGAGTTTGAAGTAGACCCCACTCGCACCGTTAGAGAAGAATTTTGGACTGTCTTCAAAGAAGCCAACGAAGTACAGTTATCTCTGGCGCACATACCACAAGAGATGGAAACGGCTAGCCCAGAGGAACTGGATCGACTGATCGACAAGTTGGATCGCTTGCAGCGCAAATTTGAAGCATTGGATGGCTACAACTTAGATGCACGCATCGGGAAAATTTTACCAGAAATGGGGTTTGGGCTAGAAGATGGCGATCGCCTCGTCAGTGCCTTCAGTGGTGGTTGGCAAATGCGGATGAGTTTAGGTAAAATTTTGCTGCAAAAACCCGACTTGTTGCTGCTGGATGAACCGACTAACCACCTAGATTTAGAAACCATTGAGTGGTTAGAAAATTACCTCAGAGGGCTGATTACGCCGATGGTAATAGTCTCCCATGACCGAGAGTTCCTTGACCGCCTCTGCACCCAAATTGTGGAAACAGAACGTGGCGTTTCCAGTACCTACCTTGGTAACTACTCGGCATATTTGGAACAAAAAGCCGAAAGTCAATCAGCACAACTGAGTGCTTACGAACGTCAGCAAAAAGAATTAGAGAAACAGCAAACCTTTGTTGATAGATTTCGCGCCAGTGCTACCCGCAGTACCCAGGCAAAAAGCCGGGAAAAGCAACTCGACAAAATCGAGCGCATTGAAGCGCCCATTGCTGGGGTAAGAACTCTCCACTTCCGTTTTCCCCCTGCACCCCGCAGTGGACGCGAGGTAGTAGAAATTAAAGATTTAACTCATCTTTATGGTGATAAAATCTTGTTTTTGTCAGCAAATCTGCTAATTGAAAGAGGCGATCGCATTGCTTTTCTTGGCCCCAATGGTGCTGGAAAATCTACCCTTCTGCGCGTAATTATGGGTATGGAACCACCCACAGAAGGTAGCGTTCAATTAGGGGATCACAACGTTATCCCTGGTTACTTTGAGCAAAATCAAGCTGAAGCCTTGGACTTGAAGAAAACTGTCATGGAAACTATCCATGATGAAGTTCCAGACTGGGATAACCAAGAAGTCCGCACGCTTTTGGGACGCTTCTTATTTACTGGTGATACTGTATTTAAGGCAGTTGGGGCATTAAGTGGAGGAGAAAAAGCTCGTTTGGCGTTGGCAAAAATGCTCTTACGTCCCGCGAACTTACTAATTTTAGATGAGCCGACAAACCACCTAGATATTCCAGCAAAGGAAATGCTGGAAGAAGCGCTCAAAAATTATGACGGTACGGCAATCGTAGTTTCCCACGATCGCTACTTTATTTCTCAAGTAGCTAACAAAATCGTCGAAATTCGTGATGGTGAATTCCGGGTTTACTTAGGAGACTATCATTACTATCTCCAGAAAATTGCCGAGGAAAAAGAACAAGCAAAGTTAGCTGCGATCGCTGCTGAAAAAGCTGCTAAAAAAGCTGCAAAAGCTTCCAGTAAAAAGAAATAATAGATAGAGTACAGACTTAGTAGTAGTGCTAAAATGCTACTACTAAGTAATCACTTTTTATTAGCGACCACCTACATTAGATAAAAATTGCTAAAGTTTGAAAAATCATTCAAAAAACTGCAAGTCTTTCATAAAATAAATTAATAAGCAAAAATTCACTTGCGGCGTGGATTAGCAGTGGTATCATTCGGGTATTACAAAAAGTAAAGGGCAATTTTACTATGACCAAAGCACCTGTTGCTCCTGTGGTGCTAGTCATTTTAGACGGATGGGGCTACTGCGAGGAAAAGCGAGGAAACGCTATTGTTGCTGCTAAAACTCCCATAGTGGACAGTTTATGGACAGCTTACCCGCATACCCTCATCCGCACATCAGGAAAAGCCGTAGGGTTGCCAGAAGGTCAAATGGGCAACTCGGAAGTTGGTCATTTGAACATTGGCGCTGGGCGAGTAGTACCGCAAGAACTGGTACGCATCTCTGATGCGGTTGAAGACGGTTCTATTGCCTTAAACCCAGCACTCGTCAAAATTTGCCAGGAAGTTCGCTCTCGGAATGGCAAGCTGCATTTAGTAGGCCTTTGTTCTGAGGGAGGGGTACATTCACATATCACCCATCTATTCGGACTACTTGACTTAGCCAAAGACCAGCGAATTCCAGAAGTTTGTATTCACGCCATTACCGATGGTCGTGACACCGCCCCAACTGACGGTGTAAGAGCAATCACACTATTGCAAGATTATATAAACCGCACAGGAATTGGGCGCATAGTCACCCTCAGCGGTCGCTACTACGCGATGGATCGCGATCACCGCTGGGATCGCGTCAAACGTGCCTACGACGTGATGACTCAAGATGGTGTGGTTGATAATCGCACGGCTGTAGAAATCTTGCAAGCATCTTACGCCGAAGGGGTAAAAGATGAATTTGTCAACCCAATCCGAATTGCTCCCGGCGCAATAGAACCAGGGGATGGGGTGATATTTTTCAACTTCCGCCCCGATCGCTCTAGACAACTGACTCAAGCTTTGGTCAGTCCCACATTTAACGGTTTTGAAAGACAGCAAATCACACCACTGTCTTTTGTGACCTTTACACAGTATGATTCAGACTTACCCGTGGCTGTAGCCTTTGAGCCGCAGAATCTCAGTAACATTCTGGGAGAAGTCATAGCCAATCACAGTTTGAATCAGTTCCGCACCGCCGAAACCGAAAAATACGCCCACGTCACCTATTTCTTTAATGGGGGTCTGGAGGAACCTTTTGCTGGAGAAGATCGGGAACTGGTAAGCAGTCCAATGGTAGCGACTTATGATCACGCCCCAGCGATGTCAGCAGTAGCAGTTACAGATGTTGCGATCGCTGCGATTCAAAAGGGTACGTATTCTCTAGTTGTGATTAACTATGCCAACCCAGACATGGTAGGGCATACTGGCCAAATCGACGCTACCATCACAGCAATTGAAACAGTTGATCGCTGTTTAGGACGCTTGTTAGAGAGCGTTATCAAAGCCGGCGGGACAACAATTATTACTGCCGATCATGGCAACGCTGAGTATATGCTAGATGATGGGGGTAATCCCTGGACAGCTCATACCACTAATCCAGTCCCCTTTATCTTAGTGGAAGGCGAGAAAGTTAAAATCCCTGGATATGGTACAAATGTCGAACTGCGAAGCGATGGCAAGCTATCCGACATCGCCCCCACAATTCTAGAGATTTTACAGCTGCCTCAGCCACCAGAAATGACCGGGCGATCGCTGCTGAAAACAGCAGAATATGAGCTGCAACGCACTCGTACCCCCGTGCAAGTAGGACTGTAAAATAGTGCTGTTAGCGATAGCGGGGCGTTCAGCCCGTGCTGAGTTAGGAGTTTTTAGTGAACTCCTAACTTTTGAATTCTGAATTCTGACTCCTGACTCCTGACTCCTGACTCCTATTTTCTGAATTCTGAATTCTGACTTCTGTTTTTTGAAACTTTTTATAAAAGAGATTCCTACCATGACAGCTACTAATATAGTGCAAGGCATTTGGGCATTTTCCGCCACTGGTTTGATTATCTTGGTTTTACTGCATAGCCCCAAAGGTGATGGCATTGGTGCAATTGGCGGGCAAGCCCAGCTATTTAGCAGCACTAAAAGTGCAGAAAACACTTTAAACCGAATTACTTGGGCTTTGACAGTAATTTTTCTTGGTTTAACAGTAGTTTTAAGTGCTGGTTGGCTGCCTAAATAAGGATAGGTAAATGGGGAAAATAACCCAACACCCAATACTTAAGAGCCTAATAAATTTAATTTCACGACGGTTAATGACAGCTCTTGCCTTATTTATTGGCACAGGGCTGTTAATCGTTTTTATTAATCTCCAGTCAAGTGACGGGTTTACAATAATACCAAAATATGTATATTCAAACTTAATAATCTCTCTATCTTCATCATTTCCCCCAAAATCCCATCCCTTACCGCCCACACTCGCACAGTGGCAAGATAGTACTAATAGTGGTGACTACTTTTCCCAAGTCACAACAACCCAAGTTGGTTATTTAGTCTGGTCGCGATTTCCTATTAGAGTTTACGTAGAACCACCAAAAGCCATCAGCGAAAAACAGTCTCAAGCATGGGTTAATGGTGTCTTGCAGGGTGTACAAGAATGGAGTAATTATTTACCTTTAACAATAGTCGAACAGCCAGAAATTGCTGATATTACGATTGTGCGAAAAGCGCCACCTCTACAAATTTCCCCTAGTAGTAATATACCTCGTGCGCGATCGGCACAAACTACTTACGAGTTATACACCAGCAACAAAATTTTATCCCACCGCTTCACCATCTTATTAAGTCCCAGTCAAACAGGTGAGTATATCCAAGCAGCAGCCCGCCACGAATTCGGACACGCTTTGGGAATTTGGGGTCATAGTCCGCTACAAACTGATGCGCTATATTTTTCTCAAGTTCGTAACCCGCCACCTATTTCTTTCAGAGATGTAAATACTCTAAAGCGGGTTTATGAACAGCCAACCAGTTTAGGATGGTCTTTAGTGGATAATTCCAAGATTAATTGATCGATAGGTAAACTACACAGTTTAGTTAAGGCTAAAATCCTTTGTCAAAGTCAATTTTTTAAACGAACCACCCCTAAGCTCTACGACTTAGAGGTAGAGGTCGCTGTGCTAAAACTTCTTTATAAAGTTCTTCCAGCAGAGTAATATTTTTACTAAGGGTATAGCGGTCTAATATACGCTGTCTGGCTTTTTGCCCCAGTAGGGTTGTTAACTCAGGATGGTCTTGCAACACTGGCAAGAGCGTTCTTAATTGCGATCGCGCTGTTTTGGTACTAATAACTACACCTGCGCCCTTTTCCAATACTTCGCCATCTGCACCCACGTCTGTTGCTAAACAAGCCAACCCACATGACATTCCTTCTAACAGAGATAGAGACAAACCCTCAACCAATGAAGGCAAAACAAATACATCTGCACCCCGCAAAATTTCGATGCGTCGGTCTTCATCGGCAACAAATCCCAGCCAGATAATGCCGTATTCTGAACCATAAAACGGCTCTAAGGAAGACTTCAAAGGCCCGTCGCCAACAATTAGTAACTTGCTACCAGGCGCCATTGCCGACTGTTTCCAAGCGCGGAGGAGGGCTTCGACATTTTTCTCTGGCGCTATCCGACCCTGATAGACAAACAAACGTTCGGCTTTAAATTCTGCTTTGACTTGAGAAATTCCTGGAGAATACTTAGCGGTATCAACACCGTTGGGAATTACAGCAATATTTTCTTCCCGGACGCCCATCCGTGCCAATAATTCCCGCTGAATTTGAGAAAATACTATCACGCGATCGTAGTTAACTAAAAAAGGCGCGTAGAGCTGATAAGCCAAAAGTTGTGTTCCCGATACCAGTTTTGCCCCCTTCCCAGCAAACGGTGTGTGAAAAGTGGCAATTAGGGGCAATCTCAGTTCCTCACAGATTTCTGGTAGAACAAAGTCGAGAGGAGATAACGTCAAGGAAGCATGGACTACATCTGGCTTGATTTCCCGCAGTGAATCGGTTAAAAGTTTAGTCGCTTTAAAAGTGGGAATTGTATAAACCTGTGACTTGTAAATGAAAGGCAGGGAAACCTCTCGAAGATTGGGCCAATTGTCAGGTTCAGACTCTTCCTGGGCGAAGTGAAGAAAGCTAACTTGATGTCCCCTATCTAGCAAGGCATTTGTAATTTCTCGACTGTAGGTGACATTGCCGCAAAAGGGTGATTTTTTTCCAATCCAGGCTATACGCATTCTTTATTTAGCTGTAAGAAAAGCGGGTTTAATCTATTACTTGTATGATTTTTGTGATTTTTCTTTTATCTAACTATACTTGCTGGTTTTTATTTATTAAAAATTCCCACAATACTCTAGTTTAAAAAGCTTATTTTAAGCTGATTAAACCAATGGATTTGTGGCTTTATTTATTGTAATTATAAGTTGTTAATCTCTGATATTTAAACAACTTATTCTGACTAATGTCAGATTCATATCCGGCAAGTATGCGATAAATTTTCACTGGACATAGTTTACCATGAACACAAAAGCTTTAAGTAAATTATTAATTACATCAAGGTAATGAATAATAACTCTTGTTAGCTGATAACTACTTGTGTGAGTTATACCAGGTTAATATACCTCCTAAAAAGACGATCGCAGCTAATCCCAAAAAAACTACCTGTA
This sequence comes from Nostoc sp. CALU 546, assembly GCF_048836525.1. Taxonomy (NCBI): domain Bacteria; kingdom Bacillati; phylum Cyanobacteriota; class Cyanophyceae; order Nostocales; family Nostocaceae; genus Nostoc; species Nostoc sp. CALU 546. Next base: position 78,595 of record NZ_JAWJTF010000010.1, on the reverse strand, counting down.
ATCCCAGAAAGGTTTCTGCAACACCAGCTAATGCCAAAGGTAAGGAAAGGGCAATATTAATTACATTGTTCTGCAAGCCAAAAACTTTACCACGCATTTCTGGAGGTGTTTCTGTTTGGATGGCAGTTTGCATGGGAATTCCCACTAGTGCCCCAAAGATGCCCAGTAACGCTACCAGTAACAAGACGAGCCACAGTTGAGTTGTAAATATTGATAGACCAATCAGGGATGCTGCCATGCCCATACAACCGTACAGACTTAGTTGGGTGTAAGAGAAGCGTTGACCAAATTGACCGAGAATTGTTGCTCCACCAGCTATGCCAACACCTCCAGCAGCTAGTAAAAAACCAAACTGTGAGGCTTTCATGTTAGGAATTATTTCTGCCATCCGAACGGCCAGAACAGTTAATGCTGCAAAAACAGAAAACAAGATAATCAGTTGAAGCAAAGCATTGCGGACGCGATGATTTGCTTTGAGATAGGCAAAACCGTCCCGCAAGTCAGAGAATACATGAGGGAATTCTGTATCGGGGTGGTGGTGTTTTTCCTTAGTTGCCAGAAGGAACAAAATTAGTCCTGCGATCGCATAACTGCCACCGACTAAAAGTTCTTTGCCCAAACTACCACTACCACCAATTTGCAGCCAAAGTCCATCTGCGATCGCTAACAACGGTTCTCCAACGGCAAACCCAATAATCACCGATGCCATCATCGTTGTTGTGTAAAGCGAATTAGCCGAGAGTAAATGCTGTTCTTCTACTATTAAGGGAATTGCCGCCTGTTCTGCCGGGGCAAAAAACTGCGTCAGTGTGGAAACTAAAAAAGTCACACCCAAGATGATTACAAAACCCACGGGTAGCAATCCTATGGGTTTCCAGTCATGAGTCAACCACAACAAAAAGGGAATTGACAAAACCAGAATGCCGCGCCAAATATTCGTTGCTACCAGCACAGCTTTTTTTGACCAGCGATCGACAAACACTCCAGCAACGGAACCAAACAAAACGGCTGGAATAGTAAAAGACATCATCAAGACTGATACCCAGCCACTAATACTCTGATTGCTTGCTTGAAACTGAGTATTAATCAAGGCAATCATCAGCACCAAATAAACTTTATCTGCTAATTGAGAGAAAACTTGACCGCCCCAAAGTGCCAAGAAATTAGGGTTTCTTAATACAGGCAAAAATCCTTGCTGTTTTATGTTTCCTACAACAGCTTCTCCACCTGAACCAGATCCATCTAATTTCGGTGGTTCTTTTTCTGAGATAGTCGCTACTGGCAAATTCTGCCCATTGCGATTGCCATTGCTATCTGCTTCAGCAGTGATTAATTTGTTTTCAGATTGTGTTTCTGATTGACTTGGAACATCAGTTTTTGGGATCTCCGCTGTCCAACCTTGGTCGTTTTTAGAAACGTCTTTTGGAGACATTTCTTGGCCATTTATTTGACTAGGTGTACACTTGGGAACGGCACTCAAGTGATTCCTGACTGTAGGATCTGATAACCTATTCTGTTTTTTGGCGAGGCTTGGTGACAAAGGTAGGATTTTTTTATCCAAATCAGACGGTTGCATCATGGTTGGCAGCAAAATAAGAGTCGATCAAAGTAGCAGAGCGAATAGGGCGACCTAATTGATACTGAGCATACTGGCGCAAAATCTGCTCAACAGATAACCAGTCATGATCTCTAGCACCATCAATTTGTATTATCTCTGGTTGTGACAGATGTTGAAGCAAAGCCAGTTCCATAGCACCCAGACAACAAGAAATCACAGGTATTTCTTGCCGATGCACAACAACTGTTTGGGCATGGGGCATTGGGAATGGGGCATGGGGCACAGGGAATTGGTCATTAATCTCCCCCTGCTCCTCTGCTCCCCTGCTCCTCTGCCCCTCTGCCCTCATCTCCCTCTGTCCCTCTCTTCGCAAACGTTCCCTAGCTTCTAAAGAAACCGTTCCACCCGCAGGTATACTAAATCCTACCTGCCAGTTGGGTTCTGTAAAATTTGGCTTAATGGGGCGTTGAGATAGGCAACAAATTTGCACTTGTGGCGTCAGTCCTGCTAGGGCTAAAAGGTGAAACACACCATGAGCTAGATGAGCCAAAACACCAGATGGATTTGCACCAGACACAGCCTCTAAGCGATGAAGATGTTCATTAAACAAATCATAAAGTTCTTCTTGGGGTTGTTCGCTCAAAGCTTCACACAGAACTATTTCTGCTAAATATTGACTGGCAGCCAGTTTTCCCAAATCTTTAGCTAAACCAGGATAAGTTTTTAACGTCTGTGCTTGAGTAATCCTATCAAGCGATCGCCCTTTTGCAATCAATAGTTCATTCACAACGAACATCCCACTCCTACCGCCCAGGCTGGAGTTGTGCTTACGTGACCCTGGAGCCACTGCTCGAATCAGACCGAACTCACGTGTCAAAATCGTGACTATTTTATCCGATTCTCCCAATGCCTGGGTTTTAAGATTAATACCAGTTGCTTTGTAGGTTCTACTCATTAGTCATTAGTCACTAGTCATCAGTAGTTATTAGTCATTAGTCATTGGTCAAGGGTCATTAGCTTAGGACAAATGACAAATGACAAATGACAAAGGACAAATGACTATTCACCTTTTCCCAGGTTATCGCGCTGGCGGATCAAATCGATACCTCGAGATGTGCCTAATCTAGTAGCACCCGCTACGATTAAGTCTAGGGCTTGATTGATAGTGCGGATACCACCTGAAGCTTTAATTCCCACCCTTTCTTTTGCCAATTCCTGCAAAAGTCTTACATCTGCCACTGTTGCACCACCATTCCAACCTGTACTGGTTTTTAAGAATGCTGCTCCCGCCTCCATAGCTATTTCAGCAGCTATTTTTTTCTCCGCATCTGTCAACAGGTTAGTTTCCAAAATTACCTTGACCGTTTGCCCAGTCTCTTCGCAAATTTCGGCAATTTCCCGGTGGACTTCTTCAGTTTTGCCAGCTTTCAACCAGCCCAAGTTCATTACCACATCCAACTCAGTCGCCCCACTATCCACCGCTTCTTGAGCTTCATATAGTTTCACTGCTGAAGTTGTCGCACCAGAAGGAAAGCCAATCACGGTACAGACTTTCGGGTTCTTACCGTGGAGAAGTTCAACTGCTTGCTTGACATGAGCGGGGAACAGACAAACCGCCGCAAAATTGAATCTGTATGCTTCTTCACACCATTGCTCAACCTGCTCTGGAGTAGCTGTTGACGTTAACAGGGAGTGATCTATAAATGGCGCAATATCAATGTTTGGATAGTCTGCTGCCATCGTGTCTTCTGCCGGTGATTGATTATTAAACTTTATAAAAAATTAAAACATTTCTTATATATATATTAAACCACATTTATTACGAGTTTATCTTGAAAACAAGCTACTGACTTGTCTTAAATTTTGGTTTTATAGATATGCCGGAATTCCTGTAAGTATTTAAGTTGACGTTATGTGGTAGTAAGGTTAGTAATATCAACAGTATTTTTCACACCAGTTTCTAAGAAGTTAATAATAGTTTTAGCTAACGCCTTCGATGCCAAATATGGCACGCCATTACCAATAGTTTTAAACATATTCGTTAGCGACATATTCTCTGGAAAGACAAAATTTGCAGGCAAAGATTGAATAGATAAAGCTTCTGCTACAGAAATTCGCCGAATTTTATAAGGATGTAAATGTACTTCATTATTTCCATAACAAGCTGTTGGAGAGTAACGCCATCTATGCAGACGCTTAAAAGACTTCCTGGAATTATCTCCTTCATCAACAGCAGCAAATTTTGTGATACCTGCCCTTGGTTGAAAATAGTTCTTAGCATTGGGGTGCTTCAAAACGTTATTTTTTCTAAACCAGTATTCAACTGTCAGTTCTTCAGGTATACCATCAGGACAAGGTATTAAAGAATTTTCTTTGAATGCCTCACACTTACACCAGGGGTAAGCAAAAACTTTTTCTTGAGGATATATGATGTAATTATTCCAAGGAAAATATCCATCAGATATTAACTTTTCACTACTGAATTTTATTCCTATATTCTTAAGAAAATTATTTTTGAAACCAATGAGTATAATTCTTTCTCTATCCTGGGGTACACCATATTCGATGGCATTAATTAACCGTTCTGTCAATATATAGCCAGCTTCTTGTAATTGTTGCTTGAGCGATTCAAAAAATAAACGGTGTTTTGTCGTCTTCCATAAACCTTTAACGTTCTCAAATAAAAAGAAGTCGGGAATATTTTGGCAAATTAATTCAATATATGAAGCGGAAAGCTTGCCATTATCTCCTAAACGTCCTCTATTTTTCCCACCAATAGAAAAATCAGGACAGGGAGGCCCACCTATGAAACCAATTGTCTTATGAGATTTGCGGCAATCTTTGACTAATTCTTGAAGGCGTTGTGCTTCTTTTCCAGCAATAAGTTTTGTTACATCTGCTGCTTCACCGTGATGATATCCATATTCAGGCGATCGCATTTTCAGAACTTCTCGTGAATGGCGATAGGCAGCCATAAATGGGGCGAAGATTTCATTGACATAAACAATATCAAAACCGCTGGTTTCAAAACCTAAATCTAGGAAACCTGAGCCAGCAAAAAAAGAAAAAATACAAGGGCGATCGCTCATTGAATGACTAGTATTATAAAACAGTCTTATTAATATCAGATATTACTAAAATTGGTTATGTCTTTACCTCTAGAGAGAATTGAGACTAACTATCCCAATTTAGTCTTAGGGTTAACAAAACCAAATATACTTAGGGTTTCTACGTAAGTACCAATCAAAAACGAACAATTGGAAGATTGCTGAAATAGTAAAAAAAATTCACAATTTCACTAAGTAGCTAATATCAAAGTTTACTCAATCTTTAAGGAAAATCCCTGACAGAAAAGCAGTCTGAAGTCACAATTAGATATAGGAGTTTTCAAGCTCCAAATGATGTTTAAGACAAGTATTTGTCATTAAATAAAAAACCGGGGTACTTCGGACTAATTTTTATGCGGATTTTAATTTACTCCTACAACTACTATCCAGAGCCAATTGGTATAGCCCCACTAATGACTGAATTAGCAGAGGGACTAGTGAAACGTGGGCATGAAGTGCGCGTAGTCACTGCTATGCCTAACTACCCTGAGCGTCAAATTTACCAGGAATATCGGGGCAAGTGGTATCTCAACGAATACAAAAATGGCGTTCAAATTCAACGCAGTTACGTTTGGATTCGTCCACAACCCAACCTATTAGATCGGGTGTTATTAGATGCTAGCTTTGTTGTCACTAGTTTTGTGCCCGCCCTCATTGGTTGGCGTCCAGATGTAATCCTCTCAACATCGCCATCCTTGCCAAGCTGTGTACCAGTTGCTCTTTTAGGATGGTTACGTGCTTGTCCTGTGATTTTAAATCTACAAGATATATTACCAGAAGCAGCTGTCCACGTCGGTCTACTGAAAAATAAATTACTTATCCGGTTGTTTACATTATTGGAAAAATTTGCCTACCGCACTGCCAGTAAAATTAGCGTCATCGCCGATGGGTTTGTGGACAATTTGCGAGGTAAGGGCGTAGAAGCTGACAAAATTGTACAAATTCCCAACTGGGTTGATGTAAATTTTATCCGCCCTTTGCCTAAAGAAGATAACCCTTTCCGGGCAGCACATAATCTAAATGGCAAATTTGTAGTACTTTATTCTGGTAATATCGCCCTAACCCAAGGCTTAGAAAGCGTTGTCAAAGCGGCTTCTGTATTGCGTCATATCCCAGATATTGTTTTTGTCATCGTTGGAGAGGCAAAAGGTTTACAACGATTGCAACAGGAATGTCTAGACTGCGGCGCAGATAATGTTTTGCTACTACCATTTCAACCCCGCAAAGATTTGCCACAAATGTTGTCAGCTGCCGATGTTGGCTTGGTGGTGCAAAAGAAAAATGTTGTATCCTTCAATATGCCGTCAAAAATTCAAGTGCTACTTGCCAGTGGAGGAGCTTTAGTTGCCTCTGTCCCCGATAATGGTACGGCAGCAAGAGCCATAAGGCAAAGTGGTGGTGGGATTATCGTTCCTCCAGAAGATCCTCAAGCCTTAGCTATGGCAATTTTAGATTTGTACCAAAACCCCGAAAAAGTCAAAACTCTGGGTTACAAAAGTCGTCAATATGCCGTTGAGCAATATGCTTTTGAGCAAGCTTTAAATCAGTATGAGTCCTTGTGTTACTCATTGACAGCAGATCGTCGAGCAATTCAGTCTACAGGCATAGTTACGAAACAAGAAGTTTAATCTCCGCAGCAAAGTTACATTTAACTACTACAAGGCTAGAATCGGGCAGTGTCAAGCCCTCAAATCTAGATATAGAAGATTTTGAGGGTAGCTAAATTTTATTAGGAAATATACAGCAATAGAAAAGCAGGTTTCCAAGTACATTGTTGAACCGAGAATTCCACGGCTTCGCTTCATTCAATCCGTGGACAAAAGACAATTAAGTATCTAAAATTACCTGAAAATGCGCGTATGGAAATTGCTCTTTTGGTAGACCAGTTATGAGTATGCTGTGTTGTGTCGTAATTTTTAGCAGATAGTCTAAAAGCTAGATGTGGCCTTATCTGCGAATTACTAGCTTTCCATGACAGATTATGCTGTTTGATTAATCTGCGATTATTTTCGCTGGAAATTAGTTCTGGAAAGCTATTGGTTGATTTCTCGCTGCATAATAACCATCCGCAACTGCATCTAAACAGCCAATTATCAAACTAGCCCCATAGACACCTGTTTTTTTGTTAGTATTCAAAAAAACCTATTGACACATTTGGTCAGATCAATTGTTTGTTATTTGTAAGTAAATGTAAACAATTGTTTCAAAAGGAAGAAAGCACCTGAGGTTTAATGACTGATTATTTCCAAGGAAATTTCCCATTGCAATCTGTCCCACTGACAAAGAGTGCGGTAATAAGCCACGGCCAAACCGAAGAGGCGAGTGAAAAATTAGCTGCAACAATCGCTGTTGCGGCATCAGACCGCAAAGCAGGTGAGATTTTATTGCTGAAAGTAGCAGAGGTGTCTTACCTGGCTGATTACTTTGTGATGATGACTGGCTATTCTAAAGTACAGGTCAGGGCGATCGCTCAAGCAATTGAAGGAAAAGTCGAAACTGAGTTGCAACGCCGTCCCTTAAGGACGGAAGGAAAAGTTGAGGGGAGTTGGGTACTACAAGACTATGGTGATGTGATCGTTCACATCATGATGCCCAAGGAACGGGAGTTTTATAATTTAGAAGCGTTCTGGATTCATGCAGAGCGTATTTCCCTTCCAGAATCTGATGAGGGTGAGGATAAACCAACATGATTAGGTCTTCGGTTTCTAATTGCCCAGTTCCTACAGACCAACAACCGCTTAATGAATACGAAGAGTTAAAAACTTCCTGGCTGTTTCGTGATACTACTCTAGATTGGCGCGAGTATATCACGAAACTTGTTTGGATTTGGGGTTTATCTTGGCTTTTCGCAGGGCCTATAGCTGCGGCAAGTTTTGCACCTCACAAGTATATTGCACATTTTATTCTCTGTGGTGCAGCAGGAGCGAGTGTCGGGTTAGTGCTTATACTGGTAAGGTTGTACTTAGGCTGGTTCTACGTGTGCGATCGCCTTTGTAGTCCCACAGTCTTTTATGAAGAGTCCGGCTGGTACGACGGCCAAACTTGGATAAAACCACAGGAAGTCCTCAACCGCGATCGCTTAATTGTTGCATACGAAATCAAACCCATTCTGCGGCGGTTACAATTTACCTTTGCTGGCTTGGCGGGAATGTACGTTATTGGTACTATAGTTTGGCATTTGTTTTAAAAAGTCATTGGTCATTAGTCATTAGCTAAGGACTAATGACCAATGACCAATGACTAAATTAATTAAAAAAGGTAATAAATATAAACCCATGACAATGGGAAAACGAACTCAAGCCACAGCACTGGAAGTCCGGTTGCTGCGGGAAGGTATTATTGAATCCAGGCATATAGTCCAAGCTGTTGTCTGCGACGAACGAGGACGGGTTTTAACCGTTGCGGGAAATTCTGAAACTGCTGCATTTATCCGTTCAGCCCTCAAACCATTTCAGGCACTCGCAGTCACCACCACAGGTACACTGGAACGCTATCAACTCAGCGATCGCGACTTAGCAATTATTACAAGTTCCCATAAAGGCAGAATAGATCAAGTCCGACAGGTATTTAATATTCTTTGGCGGGCTGATCTTGACCCGACTATACTCCAGTGCCCAATTCCTGAAGGTAAGCGGAGTCCTTTAGAATACAATTGCTCTGGAAAACACGCAGGGATGTTAGCTGTTTGTCAGCAACGCCGTTGGCCCTTGAATAACTATTTGGATCGCAAGCACCCAATACAGCAGTTGATTTTGGGCAAAGTAGCAGAATTGCTGCGAATGCCAGCGGAAGAGTTTATCAGCGCTCATGATGACTGCGGCGCACCAACTTATCTGATGCAACTAGGTCACATGGCCTCTTTGTATGCCCTGTTAGCTTCTAGTACTAACTTGGATATGGAGCGTATTGTCCGTGCGATGACTCATCACCCCGCTTTGGTAGCAGGAGATGGAGAATTTGATACGGAACTGATGCGCTTAACTCCAGGGGAACTAGTCAGTAAAGCTGGAGCCGAAGGAGTGCAGTGCATTGGTAGACTCGGTGAAGGCATGGGATTGGCAATTAAAGTTATGGATGGGGCAAAGCGGGCAAAACACGCCGTTGCTATTCACTTACTCCAACAAATGGGTTGGATTAGTCCCAGCGCCGCACAAAGCCTCTCAGAGAAGTTTGTCACCTTAGGAAAATACAAGCGTTTAGAAGTAATTGGAGAATTATCATTTTTGTAGTTGCCAAACTCTTGACTATAGGTTATTATAAATAAGTCGAGAGCAACGCGGGATAGAGCAGCCTGGTAGCTCGTCGGGCTCAACGGGCAAAGTTAACTAGACGCTTATTAGTTAAGTTTGCTATGGGCGGCACATAAAGAAACTTATGTGCGTTTATCTGTCAAACTCGGGGAAGCCAATAGCGCGGTAATCCCGAACCAAGCTCCAGAAATGGAGAAGGTGTAGAGACTGGAAGGCAGACACCCTAACGCTAACGGCGAGGGTGAAGGGACAGTCCAGACCACAAACCAGTATATCTGGGCAACGAAAGTTGTAGTTGGTAAGCATAACCCGAAGGTCAGTGGTTCAAATCCACTTCCCGCCACCAAATTAAAATAAAACCCTGGAATTTGAAAAGATTCCGGGGTTTTATTTTATTTAATTATTTTTATTTTGCAGATGGACACAAAGCTTAGAGGAGACATAGCTGAACAAGCTGCTGTTATTCATGCCTTAAAGCGTGGTTGGGGAGTTTTGAAACCTGTTGGTGATAGACTACCTTATGATTTAGTATTTGATGTTGAGGGAACTCTAGTTAAAATTCAAGTCAAATATGCTTGGTTTGATAAACCTTCTGGCAATTATGTTGTAGATAATCGCCGCACTAAAACCAATCGGCGACAAATGCTTCGAGAAGCGTATACTCTAGCAGACTTTAATTTTGCTTTAGTTTATATAGAAAATCTTGACCTGTTTTATATCTTCCCAATAGACATATTTATTGGCTACGGTAGCGAAATACACCTTGTTGAAGCTGAGAAAAGACAGCGTAAACCGCGTTCTGCACAATATAGGAATGCTTGGGAGCTAATTTCAGCAAAATCTCTAAGTCAAGAAAGTTGTGGCTGTTCGGCTGTTGAACTTGAAAAAGCAGGTTTTTGATCTATTCTGGAAGAAATAGCCATCAAAAAGGCGCGGAGAATCATGGTTGTGAAGTTGCAGCGACCAATTTTAGTGGGAGGATTGGGACTGTCCTTTTCCCTGTGGATGTTGGACAGTTGGCACGATTCTATAGTGCAGGTGAGTGAGTTTGGTTTGTTGAGTGCTTTAGCTGTAGGCGGCGGTTTGTGGTTATTCCAACAAAATCGCCCGAAAGACAGTTTAGAGCAGCTAAATGGTATGGTTGTGGATCGGGCGACTGTGGAAAGTGCGATCGCTAAGACTGAGACTGTAATTAACCAATTAGCACAAGAATCAGAAAACCATCCGGCATTACAAACACTCAGAGAACAAGTTGCCCAATTGTTGCTGGAATTAGATAGACAAAAAATTAAAGTGGCTGTGACTGGCGGGAAATCCGTAGGTAAAAGCACTTTAATTAAAGTGCTAAAGCAAAATCTAGAGACACAAAATTTGGTGTCTTTAGAAGAAACAGCACCTTTATTTAGAGAAGTCGGTGAAAATTCAGATGCGGCTATTTTGGCAGAAGTAGCAAAATCTGATTTTGTTCTGTTCCTGACAAACGGTGATTTGACAGACTCAGAATTTCAAACCTTACAGCAGCTAAAGGCAGCAAATCAATCCACAATCCTGGTTTTCAACAAACAAGATCAGTATTTAACTGATGAAAGCGCCAGCATCTTTAGTCAATTGAAACAACGGATGCAGGGAAATGTAGTTGCAACTGCGGCCTCTCCTATAGCCATCAAAGTCCGAAAGCATGAGGCTGATGGTTCTGTGCAAGAGTGGATGGAACAACCAGCAGCAGATATCCAGCAGTTGACGCAGCAGTTGGGTGAAGCTTTGGTACAGCAAGGACAACGCCTGGTTTGGGTGACAACCATGAGAAAAGCTGGGTTGTTGAAAGCTGAGGCGAAAAACTGGCTGAATGGAACCAGACGCGATCGCGCCACTCCAATTATTGAACAATATCAATGGATAGCTGCTGCTGCTGCCTTTGCTAACCCAGTCCCAGCCCTTGATATTCTGGCGACTGCGGCAATTAATGCTCAAATGGTAATGGATTTGGGTAATATCTATCAGCAGAAATTTTCCCTTGAACAAGCACAAACCGTAGCTGGAGCAATGGGAAGTTTAATGCTGAAACTGGGTTTAGTTGAACTTTCTACAAAGGCTATTAGTACTGTTCTGAAAAGTAATGCCGTTACCTTTGTTGCTGGTGGCGTAGTTCAGGGAGTCAGTGCAGCTTATTTGACTAGAGTCGCAGGGTTAAGTCTAGTTGAGTATTTCCAACACCAGGAAATAGCAATAGATTCTGGGACTGGTTTGAATTTGGAGAATTTACGGCAAACATTGCAAAAGGTATTTCAGCAAAATCAGCAGATTGGTTTTTTGCAGGGGTTTGTTAAGCAAGGCATGAAGCGTTTATTGCCAGAGGTGCAGCAGGTTGAAGTAGTTGGTGTTCAGAAGGCTGTGGGATAATCTAATGCAAAGGCGCAGAGTTTTTCTTGGCGCCTTTGCTTTAAGCTGAAAACCAGTTTAAAAGTATTTTTAGATACTATTGATCACAGTCAAAAGTCTTTGTGCTATTGGCTCAAAATAATCAACTGAGTCGCTAGCTCTGCTAATGTGTGCCCCACGCAGACCATCTGCACTTGTACAATCAAAAACTGGTTTTTTTGCTTCTAATGAATAAGGAATTAGACTGTGAAGATTAGGAATTTTTCCTAAATTAAAAGTTTTATCAGGCCAGTAGTGAACTTGATCCAACTTTGCTAATCTGTTGACAATATTTTCTTGAATTGCGGACTCAATGCGATTTCCAAATATCTGCCAGCCTTTTGTCATTTTTTCTTCAGAATCTTCGCGGATATTGTGTTGTTGCATGACATAGCCTAAAAATGTTGGGCGTCCGTGTGGTAGAGCTAAACTTTGATCTTTCCATGCATCATTGCATTGTTCCCAACCTTGACGCCATGCTTCGAGTTTAAAACCTAAATTTTCTGTACCTCTAATTGAGAATAGATCAGGAGAGATAGGAATTATGAAATAATCACTAGCCCCTAGTACAGCACGGTTGAGAGCACCCAGGTTAGGGCCAAGATCAACCATGATGACATCTGCCTGAACACGGTTCGCAGCCCAATTAATATAACGATAAATAGCTGACTGAACTCTTAAACTAGATTCACTATAGCGGTTATTAGTCTAGTTCAGTACACTAGGAGACAGCAATTCTACAGATAATTGGTGGCGATGAAAGCCTACTCTCTCGACTTGCGTCAGAAAATTGTTGATGCTTATGCCTGCGGTAACATTTCCCAACGAAAACTGGCTAAAAACTTTGGTGTCACTTTAAGTTTTGTGCAAAATTTACTTAAACGCCATCGAGAATTGGGTACGATAGGCCCCAAGGTACGGACTGAGCAGACACCAACAAAGTTGAATGCCGAACAGATCGAAATCCTGCGCCAACTCGTCACAGCACAGCCGGATGCGACCTTAAGCGAATTGCGGGAACGACTTTACGAGAAAACAGAGGTCTTAATTGGGGTAGCCACGGTGAATCGGATGGTTCGCTTTCAACTTCACCTCAACCTCAAAAAAAAAGTCTCCACCCCACGAAAAAATACACTGATGAAGTCCAACTAGCCCGATTTGAGTACTGGAAACTCTTGAGGGGGATACCGGTGGAAAATCTGATTTTCTTAGATGAATCGGGGGTGAATCTGTCCTTCATCCGCAAATGTGCCCGCGCCTTACCAGGGCTACGAGCTTATGCTCAAAAGCCCAACCGTAAAGGGAAAAATGTCTCGGTAATTGGTGCCATTAGCTTAAAAGGACTGCTGACCCAGTGGAGTGGTTTAGGTTCTATCGATGCCTTGACCTTTGATGCCTTCATCTCTCAAAAGCTCGTACCTCAGCTTTGGACTGGTGCAGTCGTTCTAATGGATAACTGCTCGATCCATAAAAGTGATGAACTTGAAGCTTTGATCATCGCTGCTGGCGCGAGCCTCATTTATCTCCCCCCCTACTCTCCCGATTTTTCACCGATTGAGAATTGTTGGTCTAAGATTAAGAACATTCTCCGTCGTATCGGTGCAAGGACATACACTGATTTACTCCAGGCATTAGATACGGCATTCGCAGAAGTGACGATAGAGAATTTACTCGGTTGGTTTACTCACTGTTGCTACTGTACTTCAGAAGACTGATAACCGCTATACCACCTTTTCCACTGTTCCATGTATCACCCAAAAGGTCTTCATAGTTACTTAGTAATAAATCGCCAGGAACTATGTAAAGATTTGGATATTTGTTTGGATTTATTTGAGATGGGCCACGTTGCCGAATATCTCCAATTGATCTATAAACTGGCTCAATTGCACGCCAAATGCTGTTTCCACGCTCGCTCCATGCTCGTTCTATACTGTTTTCAGGCAGCGCATAAGCTGTTAAATTGCATTGGCTATCACAATCAACCATCAATACGGTTTTTTTGTACTGCTCAAGAAGGTGGGCTATATGGAACATATAAGTTGTCTTACCTACTCCACCTTTGTTATTAAAAATACTAATGATAGCTGGCATATATATCATAAATAAAACTTTCAAATATTAGATTAACATTTGAATTGGAAAGTGTGTATTTTTATTTGACTAATAATAATTTTTTGATAAATAAACACCTTTGTATTTTCTCCTTTTCCCTGGCTCAGATTTCCTAGATTTATGTTTTGAAACCAGCCGTTTTAAACATTCTTTATCTCAACGAAATCTTTTGCCCATTTATGCGGATATTGACTTTTTAATTTTTACTTGTTAAGTATAGAACAATTTCTGCGTTTTATTTGCTATAGTAAACCTAAAATTTACCCAAGCCTATGTTTAGGCTTGGGTGTATCTAACAATTATTGTGAGAATTGAGAGTTAGAAAAAAATTGTGAATAAGGGTAATTAGCTAAACAGCACCACTGTTTCTATTAAACAGAATAGCTATAGTTTTGAAAATTAGCTTTAAATCGTACACCAAACTCCAATTTTTTTGATACTGCAAATCCAGACGAATTACATCTTCAAAACTACGGACTGTAGAACGTCCATTTACCTGCCATTCGCCAGTCATACCAGGTTTAACATCTAAACGTTGCCACTCTGGTACTTCGTAGCGTTCGACTTCATCAGGTGTAGGTGGTCGAGTACCGACTAAACTCATTTGTCCTTTGAGGACGTTCCAAAATTGTGGCAGTTCATCAAGACTAGTTCGCCGTAAAAAACGCCCTACTTTGGTAATTCTGGGATCATTATCATTCTTGAAAAAAGCACCTTGCACTTGGTTTTTGACTTGGGATTTCTTCGCTTCCGCATCCACACACATGGAGCGGAATTTCCAAATCTGAAACCGCTTACCCATCCAGCCACAGCGGGTTTGACTAAAGAAAATTGGGCCGGGATCATTAATTTGAATAGCGATCGCAATCGGAATAAACAAAACTCCTGTAATTAATAAACCGACCACAGATCCCACAATGTCTAATAACCGTTTCATCCAAGATGCCACAGAAGGATGAGTAGTGGGTAACTGCTCTACTTTACGGGAAGTTGTCTTCCGATTATCTACTAAGTCTTCTTGTTTGATTAACGACCCATCACCCACAAGCTCTAGGGGAAAAACTTGATCCAATCCGGTGAGTTTTAAGACTGCCATTACCTGAGGTGTTACATTCCGCAGTGTTAATGTAATCCCTTTGGTCTGGGCGTATTTAAAATTACTGACCAGGGCCCCTAAACCACTGCTATCCATAAAAGTAGTTTGGTGAAAATCAATAATGATTTGCTTGGGATGTGAATTGGGCTGGATTAAGCCTTGGCAGGTTTGCTTAAACCCTAAAGCCTCCAGCACGCTCAACCGTGCGGGCACCTGCACTATAGCCGTGTCGTTTAGGGAATTAACTGGAAAATCGACCTCTGTCGGTTGGCTAGTCATGAAGCTTTGCACTTTCGTTGCCATGTATAATGTAATCTGCCAAACATTATTTTGTCCTACAAAATTACCTAACCTAATATTGGAATCAGTAGTAGTAAGGACTAATTGCTATTTACCGGGGCTGAGATTGGAGATCGCTAGCGACGATTCACAATAGAACAAGAAGCCAAAAAACATCCTTGCTGTTGTGCCGACGCAGCGCGATCGCGTTGCTCTCATCAAATGATTGCTAAAAATACGGTTACACCTACCGCACGCCTGGTTGAGGTCTTTTCTGCCATTCAAGGGGAAGGACTGAATGTAGGGACGCGTCAGATATTTATTCGTTTTGCTTTGTGTGATTTGCGCTGTCACTTTTGTGATAGTGCCCACACTTGGAATGCACCTGCAACTTGTCGGATAGAGCGATCGCCTGGATTGCGCGACTTTGAAATCCACTCTAACCCTGTCCCATTACCAATCTTAATCGAATGGGTGGAACAGCAAAATCTACCTTGTCTACACGATAGCATTAGCTTAACTGGAGGCGAACCACTTCTTCATGCCTCATTTCTAACGCAGTTTCTACCCCAAGTGCGAGCCATAACTGGTCTACCTATATACTTAGAAACTGGCGGACATCGCCCAGAACAACTAGCAATGATTCTCCCCTACTTAGACTCTGTAGGTATGGATTTCAAATTGCCCAGTGTTAGCGGCGAAAGTCATTGGCAAGAACATAGTAAATTTCTCCAGTTATGTTATGACTCATATTTAAATGTTTTTGTCAAGATAATTGTGTCTCAAAACACAGATCCCGCCGAGTTAGAACGTTCAGCTTCCTTGGTGGCAGAGGTTAGTCCAGATATCTCAGTATTTTTACAACCTGTTACGCCTTTGGCAGTATCTGAACAATTTTCCCCAATACCTATGCTTGCGCCTTCGAGCGATCAAGTTTTGACGTGGCAAGCTTTGATGAAGGGCTTTGTCAGACACGTGCGTGTAATACCCCAGACGCATAAAATGCTGAACCAACTGTAAAATTTGAGTTTGATGAAGATGTAATCAAGAAAAAAGTAAGATTTTATGAAATGGTTAGGGCGGCTTTGCAATTCGCAATTCGCAATTCGCACTCTTGCTAACGCCCCGCTTCGCTAACGCAATTACGTTTTGTGTTAGCGTTCGCGTAGCGTCTCGTGGAGAAGCGTTAGCGAGTCTGCGTTCGCTTTTAGCGTCTCGTAGAGAGCGTCCGGGGATTTAGCTTAGGCTTCAATTCGCACTGCCCTTCAAAGGCTAGGACTTAAACCCCCAAAGTTCCTTAAAAAGTCAGGGGTTTAAATCCATTACAGCAGTAGCTTAATCATTGCTATTTTTGAATTTACGTTGCAACTGTTTTAGCGATTGATACATATCTGGCAGGCGACCATAAACAGCAGATACCTTGAGATATAGTTTGTAAGGAAGGGCTGGAGTTCCACAGACAATTTCTCCTGGTGCAACATCGTTGTGAATTCCAGTTTGAGCAGATGTCATCGACCCATCTCCCATCTTCACTTGATTGACTATTCCTGTTTGTCCAGCCAAAATAACGCGATTTCCGAGTTTAACGCCTCCCGCCATGCCAACTTGACCTGCGATCGCACAACCAGAACCGATTTGGCAACCATGACCTATTTGCACTAAGTTATCAATCACTGTATTGCGACCTACTCGTGTTTCTCCCACTGCTGGGCGGTCAATGCCAGTGTTACAGCCAACTTCTACACCATCTTCTAAGACTGTACAGCCTGATTGTTCCATTTTGAACCAACCAGTCCGGGTAGGAACAAAACCAAAGCCTTCTGCACCAATGACAGCACCACTGTGAATGACGCAATCTGCACCGATGCGGGTGCGTTCGTGGATGGTACAGTTGGCGTGTAAGGTGGTGCGATCGCCTATTTTGACATCTGGATAAATCACTACATTGGGATGAATGATTGCGCCATTACCAATTTCTACCCCTTGTTGAATCACAGCATGGGGGCCAATATAAACATCACTACCAACTTTTGCGGTGGAGTGAATCACAGCCGTGGGATGAATTTCTGGGGTAGGGCGATATGGTTGGTAAAAAAGTGCGATCACTTTGGCAAACAATAATCGCGGATCTGGGGTTGCTAGCCAAACAATACCTCTCTCTTGTGCAAGCGCCTGTAATTTTTCATCCTGGGGCAAAATTAAAGCACTAGCATTGGTATTACCGACAAAAGATTTAAATTTTGCACCTTCTACGTAACAGAGAGTACCGATGCTAGCTTCATCAATGGCTGCTACCCCTGTAATTTCTGGGTCTTGGTCTGGGTTGCTAGTCAGGCTATTATTGGTGGCCGCGTCACCAAATTGACGGAGGATTTCGCTGAATTTCATTGTTGGGTGTGTTCAAAATTGATCTACGATGGCAAAATAATTTTCCCTCTTTATGTTCCAATACAATAATTTTGTAGACGCGTAGCAGTAAGCTAATCAGATTTTTCCTAACTTCGCTTCAGGTTGGAATACTTTACCGACATTCTTCTTTTGATGGCTCTCGTTGTAAAGATGAGCCTATCAGTAGTGTTTTGAGGCGTTGATTATCTTCGGCTGCGATCGTTTCACCATAGTGATGAAGTTGAAAAAGCTGGCAATAACGGTTTTGTTTGGCGCAAATCAAGCAGCCATAGGCATGATTGCCATTAGTACCGCATAGCCGATGTCCCATCACTGGGCCGAGAGAAATACTTTGTTCACTAGCAACTGTGCTGAGAATTGAGCGCAGTTTTGACTCGAATTCCAATGACAAGTATTGCTTACGTCCCGGTTGTGTACGATCCCATTCTGGAACTATTAACTCCTGTTTTAACAGACTCGCTTCAATCTCCTCAGACATGACAAGCCCAGACAAAATAACGTGACGGGAAACATGAGGTAACAGTGTGCGTGCTAATTGCCACATTAAAGCTTCATCAAACCACTCTTCAACCAGTGGACGCAGATACCAACAACATGGAATGCCAAGTTTTACTAAATCTTGTAGTAACTGTACCCGACTCTGAATTGAGGCTTGCTCATAGCCTGGTTTCAAGGGTGGTAGACTGACAAACACAGTGACTCGAAGTGAATTAGGTCGCTCTAGAGTTGTTTTGAGGCGCTCTAGAAAAGATTGACCAGGATGGACTTTGGTGGTGATGTAGACTATGTTGGCGGCTTTGCGGTCAATCAGTGCATCCAGAATTGAGAGTACACGTTCTCGATGGGCTGGAATAAAGGGATCAGAGTAGTCGCATAGTGAAATCGGAAAACCCTTTTGTCCTTCCTCTGTAGCAAAAATGCAGTCTAGCAAAATATCAAGCAGGTCAAGCGGAGATGAGACATCCTGAAAGTTTTGTGGATGATGATGCCAGTCACGGTCTTGATGACAGACACAATAGGCACATTCAATTGGACAACGATTCTGGGCATTTGGCAGAAATGGATTGAGACTGAAGTATTTAACAGCACGCTCCTCATCAGGAACACCAAGTACTGGAAAACCATGCAGCATATACTGGCTAGCGTGTAACGTAATTTCAGACGCAGTATTTTTATCAGTGATCATATATTTTTCATGAAAAAAGTAATACACCCGGAAAAATTTGCCTTCTCTAGGGTGGCTGGTGTGAATGTGGAGTGGCAAGGTGGGAAATGCGAAAGGATTAGTATGAATTTTTATAAGTAAATATAGTTAAGTAGCGATCGCTTCTTCGTAGATATTTTGTAAATGGATTGAGGTTAACACGCATAAAAGTCTGAGCGCTGAAAGTCGGCGCTCAGGTTAGAGAGGTTAGAGAGACGCGATAAATCGCCGTCTCTACAAGGAATTTATCCATCAATTATTTATTGACAGACTACTAGTACAGCACGGCGGAAATAAACCACCCATTCCCAATCAACAAAACCCTTACGCTGTCTTCATTTTTAATTTTTAATTTTTAATTTTTAATTCCGCCTTGCGGTACTAGTCGCTAGTCGCCATTGCTATTCCTGCTAAATAACCGGTTGTCCAAGCACTTTGGAAGTTAAACCCGCCGGTGACGCCATCAATATCTAAGATTTCTCCGGCAAAATAAACACCAGGAACTAATCTACTTTCCATTGTTTTGAAGTTGACTTCTTTGAGGTTGACGCCGCCACAGGTAACAAATTCTTCTTTGAAGGCTCCTTTGCCGTTGATTAAGTATTGTCCCTGAGTAAGTTCTTGCACCAGTTGATTTAAGGTTTTACTAGATATTTCTGCCCAACGGTCTTCTGTAGTAATGCCTACACGGGCAATGATATATTGCCAGAGACGATGGGGTAACTCAACGCCGCGATGCAATGCGATCGCTTTCTTTCCCCATTCATCCTTAACTGCTAAAACTTTTTCTCGCACTTGTTCTTGTTGCAAATCAGGTAGCCAATTAATCAATAATGTGGCTTGATAGCGGCTTTCGTGCAGGACTCTTGCACCCCAAGCAGAAAGTTTCAAAACAGCGGGGCCACTCAAACCCCAGTGGGTAATTAGCAATGGCCCAGTTTGTTGTAATTTGGATTTTCCGCCGGCAGATAACCGCAATTGGGCAGGGTTAACGCTAACTCCAGCTAAATCCCGCAGCTTTTGATCGACAATGTTGAAGGTAAATAACGAGGGTACTGGCGGTTCAATTTGATGACCTAATTCTCGGACAATTTTATAACCCGCAAGGCTACTGCCGGTTGCCAAAAGTAAGCGATCGCATTTAATCGTCTCTCCCGACTTCAAAAGAATATCAAACCCCCCATCTGCTGAGGTTCGTTTCACTGAAGTTACATGTGTACCGATACGGAGTTTTACCCCAGATTTCGCCACCGCTTTAATTAGACATTCCACAATGGTTTCTGAAGTGTTAGTGACAGGAAACATCCGGCCATCAGCTTCCGTTTTGAGATAGACTCCACTAGCAGCAAACCAGCTAACTGTGTCTTGAGGCCCAAACCGAGTCAAAGCACCCCGCAAAGCTTTTGCACCTCTGGGGTAATTTTGCACTAATTCCTCCGGATCAAAGCAAGCGTGAGTGACGTTGCAGCGTCCACCGCCAGAAATTAGCACTTTCGCTAGAGGTTGACGACTGGCTTCGAGTAAAGTAACTTCGGCTTCAGGATTAGCTTTAGCACAAGCGATCGCGCCAAAAAATCCCGCTGCCCCACCCCCAATAACTACAATTTGTAACGGTAGCAAGTTCTAAAATTTCTCAATAGCACGTACTTTAATAGGCTAGCTGTTATCGAACAGAATTCAGGAGTCAGGAGTCAGAATTCAGAATGAATTTTGTATGACTGGCGGTAGCGAGTATTTTCGAGTCGCGTCTTTATTCTGACTCCTGTTAGCGATAGCGGGGCGTTTAGCCCATTCTGACTTCTGAATTCTTCTTCATCTTCACTCTTCAACTAATTCAAATTCCTCTTTTGTGGCACCGCAAACGGGGCATGACCAATCATCTGGTATATCTTCAAACATTGTTCTCGGTGCTATCTCGCTATCTGGATCGCCTACTTCTGGGTCATATTCATAGCCGCAAACAGTACATAGATACTTTGCCATGTTCCTTTCCCCTAGTAAATTGTTGACATTGCTTCAATAGTTTTTTTCGCCCAGGAGTGGCGCGGTATATACCCAATAACTCTTTATCAAAGGCCAATGACAAATGACAAATGACCAATGACCAATGACCAATGACAAATGACTAAAAACGCCACCATGTCCTTTGGACGTAACTGATAATCCCGATCGCGATCGCCCCAAGTAGTAATAGCCAAATTATTCCACCTGGAATAAAGGTGAGAATACCAAAGCCTCTCAGTACCCAGACGGCGACGCTAACGCCAAGAAGGATACCAAAAATCTGGATTAATCTACGATTTAAAGAAGATTGACTCACTTACTTTTCCTCTCAACTCAACAGAGATTACATTTAATATTGATAATTAAGATATGAAGTTACGATGAAGTTGCAGTTTCATCAGAAATAATACGTAAAAATCGAGATATGCTATCCAAAAGTTGGGGTAAGGTACTTGATATTAGTTCGTCTTTGTGCAATTCTAGCTGTTAATAATGCAGTTTTTCATTTACAAGTATTACTTTGATAAAACTCACTTAAGTACTAATTGTGTTAATTGTGAGAAAGAATACAGTTTTTACAGTAAAGTGACTGAAATAATTAGCAAAAAATCACTGTTTCCGGAAAAAATAAGGATTAGACTGGAACTAAATTTAATGGGTTGGATTTAAATCAAGTTTTATGGCTTGTAATTTCAACTCCATTTAGGTGGATGAGTTGAGGAGTAACTTAAATCATTATGTCTGCGTCTTATATATCAGACTCAATTATTGCAGGTTCAGATATGGCTTGGAATCAAGACAAGCAAAAGTTGCTGGTACAGGGTGAAATTTTTGTAGAAACGCGATCGCACAAGACATGTGGTGGTGCGGTGACTGCCTGGATGTATTTGCCGATGGTGCGATCGCATGTTTGGCAGCAATTAACTGATTATCCCCGGTGGGTACAATATTTTCCCGATATCACCCAGAGCGAGGTATTACATAAAGGTGAAGTCAAACGTCTGTATCAAGCAGCACAAAAAGCCTTCTTCTTTTTCACAGCTCAAGTGGAAATTTACCTCAACGTTGTAGAAGTGCTGGGGCAACAAATTCAATTTCGCATGGAAAAAGGGACTTTTGAGGACTTTAACGCCAATTTAGAACTCAAAGATTGTGGTAATGGCACGATACTTGCTTACACTGTCCAAGCTACCCCTCTGATTCCAATTCCATCAATTTTCATTCAACAAGCAATGAATTTAGAATTGCCTGCAAATATGCGTAAAATGCGACAAGTTATTTGTAAGGGTTAATCAATTTTGGATTTTAGATTTTAGATTTTAGATTAACCTCACGGATGAATCGGCTTGATCTGAATATTGAGAGTTCTGGGGGCTTTCAGCATCGCAAAAGCATTTTGGATCGTACCTCAAGTTCACCGGAAGAGGAGTTTTTTGCAGAAGCTAAGTTCATTTTTCTAGAATAGTTCACTACAAAGACGCTTTCTCTCGTGGAGAAAGCGTCTTGCTAATGGGTAAATACCTGAAAATTGCTTCAATTAGCTAGTAAATACCTCGACAGGTAAGCGACTAAAAGAAAGACGCTCATTTTGGACATCTACAAAGATGGTGTCGCCGTCGTTGAATTCACCGCGCAAGATGGATTTAGCAATTTGAGTTTCCAACTCTCGCTGAATCGCCCGCTTCAGTGGACGCGCCCCATACACGGGGTCATATCCTACTTCTGCTAAAAAGTCAAGTGCAGTATCCGAGAGTTTGAGGGATATTTTGCGATCGCTCAATCTTTGGCGCAATCTTTCCACTTGCAATAGTACAATTTGCCGCAATTCCTTCTTGTCTAAACCGTGGAAGATGATAATTTCGTCAATCCGGTTCAGAAATTCTGGACGGAAACTATTTCGCATTGCTTCCATTACTCGACGGCGCATTTCGTCGTAGTGGGCGTTATCCCCAGCGACATCAAGAATGTACTGCGAACCGATGTTACTGGTCATGATGATAATAGCGTTCTTAAAGTCCACCTTATGACCTTGGGCATCAGTGACGCGACCATCATCGAGAATTTGCAAGAAGATATTGAAGACATCGGGGTGTGCTTTCTCGATTTCGTCGAAGAGAATCACAGAGTAAGGACGGCGGCGAATCGCTTCTGTAAGTTGTCCGCCTTCTTCATAACCCACATATCCTGGAGGCGCACCGATTAAGCGGGAGACGGCGTGTTTCTCCATGTACTCCGACATATCAATTCGCACCAGTGCATCTTCGCTATCGAACATAAACGCCGCTAGCGCTTTCGCCAACTCGGTTTTACCCACACCTGTCGGCCCAAGGAAAATAAAGCTAGCAATGGGACGATTAGGATCAGCCAGTCCAGCGCGCGATCGCTGAATTGCATCCGCTACAGCTGTGACTGCTTCTTCTTGTCCAATTACGCGGTGGTGCAGTTCATCTTCTAAATGCAGCAGTTTATCTTTCTCAGATTCCACCAACTTGCTGATGGGAATTCCTGTCCATTTAGAAATAATTTCGGCAATATCAGCTTCAGTGACTTCTTCCCGCAATAGTGATTTACCACTTTTTTGAGTGCTTGCCAATTCAGATTCTACTGTTTCCAATTGACGATGCAAACTGGTTAAATTGCCGTATTTCAACTCCGCCGCGCGGTTTAGATCATAGTCGCGTTCTGCTTGCTGAATCTCTAAATTAACTCGTTCAATCTCTTTTTTAACAGACTGAATTTTGTCAATAATATCTTTTTCAGACTGCCATTGAGTATTCAGCGTTCTCTGTTCTTCTTTGAAATCAGCAATTTCTTTTTCGAGTCTTTCTAGGCGTTCACGAGAGGCTGCATCGCTTTCTTTTTGCAGCGATAGCTTCTCCATTTCCAATTGCAGAATCTTGCGATCGATTTCGTCGAGTTCTTCTGGTTTGGAGGTTATCTCCATTTTCAGTCTAGCGGCGGCTTCGTCTACCAAATCAATGGCTTTATCAGGGAGGAAGCGATCGCTAATATAACGACTCGACAATACGGCGGCGGCAACTAAAGCACTATCAGAAATCTTCACCCCGTGGTGGTTTTCATAACGTTCTCTCAATCCGCGCAAAATCGAAATACTATCTTCTACACTGGGCTGATCGACATAAACTTGCTGGAAGCGTCTTTCTAGTGCGGCATCTTTTTCGATATGTTTGCGGTATTCATCCAGAGTTGTCGCCCCAATACACCGCAATTCGCCCCGCGCCAACATTGGTTTTAATAAGTTACCCGCATCCATTGCGCCTTGGGTTGCACCAGCGCCGACAACGGTGTGAATTTCATCAATAAATAAAACAATATTGCCGCCAGATTCAGTAACTTCTTTTAATACTGCTTTCAGGCGTTCTTCAAATTCACCCCGGAATTTTGCCCCCGCAATCAAAGCACCCATATCCAAAGAAATCAGCTTGCGGTCTTTGAGGGATTGGGGTACATCACCTGCAATAATCCGCTGTGCTAATCCTTCTGCGATCGCAGTTTTACCAACACCCGGTTCACCAATTAGCACAGGGTTATTTTTAGTCCGGCGAGAGAGAATTTGGACAGTGCGACGAATCTCATCATCCCGTCCAATCACTGGATCGAGTTGACCTTTACGTGCAGCTTCGGTGAGGTCACGCCCGTATTTTTCCAGTGCTTCGTATTTGCCTTCTGGATTTTGGTCGGTCACTTTTTGGCTCCCACGAATTTGTTTAATAATATTTTTGAGCTTGCCTTCGTCTAAACCGAATTCTTGAAATAAAGCTTTGCCAAAGCGGTCATCTTTAGCGTAAGCCAGCAATAAGTGTTCAATTGAAATATATTCGTCTTGAAACTCTTTGCGATACCCATCCGCTCGGTCTAAAAGCGTATCCAAGCTGCGTCCCAAGTAGACAGAACTGCTGCTACCAGATACTTTCGGCTGACGTTTAAAAAATTGTTCAGTGCGATCGCGCAGTTTTTGGAGGTTAACACCCGCCTTAGTGAGAATCCCTGTTGCTAGACCATCTTGTTCTAGCAGCGCTTTCATCAGGTGTTCACTTTCTATCTGCTGTTGTTGATATTGTTTAACAATATCCGGGGTATGGGCGATCGCTTCCCAGGCTTTTTCTGTAAATTGATTAGGATTAGTAGGTTGCATATAGGCAGGCTTTTAGAGAAACCACTCTAGGTGCACAAGGCACAGAGAGACAAATAGTCTCCCATAAAGACATTGTAAAAAAAGGTAAGCTCTTAGCTGGATCGGTCTTCACGTCTTTGTAGAGTAGTAGTATTACCGCCCTTGCTGGTTTTGCTACCGTCTTTTGGTTCGTCTACAAACAAATTTCCCAGGCTAAAGACAGACTAAAGCGATCGCCCTGAGCATCCTAGCATCATAATCATCAGAAATTTAATTTAAATTAACTTATTGCTGATATTCAGTAAATTTCTGTTAACAGAGCGCTATAGGACTCATATTTGATTTCTGAAAAAACTCAGTACAACCAAGAAGCCTTCTTTCCTGTTGCCTATTGCCTATTGCCTATTGCCTGCCTACGCAAATCAGTTCAGAAATCAAAGCGGATTCCTATAGCACAATGAATATAATGAGTTTCTAGGGAGTCGCAGCTAGTTTTATTGATAAATTGAGTAAAATGAATATATAATACTACGATCTGTCATGAAAAGATTCTTGTCAGAAAATGCATAAAAACTAAATATAAACCAGTAAAATTATCTATCGTTATTTAATAGTGGTGAAAAAGGTGAAAGATATTCATATAAGAGATTTAACAGCCGAAGAACGTCAATCTCTGTTAATGAGAGAATCCAAAGATTATATGCGCGGCAAGAAAAGCCTAAGCCAATTTCAGGAAGCTGAACGTAAATATGGTACAGATTATGGTTCAGTTACCCTCGAATTAGCTAGTAAAGATAAGCTCATACCAAAGCTATGGCGTTTTTTGGCATCTCCTTGGCGGCAAAACAAAGATCAGGACTTAATTAAACTCAGATAGTATCTATCTATGTGCTGAAATTAGAGTTTTAATTAGTAATTGAATGTTGTACTTGGTAATTACGCGCTACTAGCATAACTCCAGCTAGGCGATTAGCAATTACAAATAGCAACTCTTGGGTGGCTTTAGAATCAAAAGTTGTCACATCTCTGCTGTAGAGACACAAAACTCCTAAACTATCCGTACCTCCGATTATTGGTATAGTAATCAATGTTTCATAATCTAAAATACGGCCAGTTCTATCTTTGCTAAAAACGTATTGCGGATCATCCGCGTGCCACATATTATTTATGCGTGATAAGTGTACAACCCGTCGTTTTTTGTCAATGAAAGTACAACCCGCACATCCCCGATTTGGATTAGAGTCTTTACCAATATAGAAACGTACTTTATTTCCATACTCATTTGGTGATTGTGATTGACACCAAGTAGTTAAAAAATCTGGATCACTAGGATCTGGTGCATAAATTGCGATACCACACCCATCTAGAAGTGGCATGATGTTGAGTGTTTTTTCGATAAATTGCTCTAAGAGCCGCTTGAGTGATTCATGAATATTTGGATTTACATCTAGCTTAGGTAGAAGTAATAGTAGAGATTCATCCAGTTCGTTAAGCTTGATTGCGATTTGATGCGCTTTATGATAATGCATTGCACTCAATAAAAGCGGCAACAGAGTAATTAATAGAACTAAAGCCAAAACCCATAGTTTGACAGGTATTGGCTCGTTAATTAAAGGCAATAGCTTTTCTGAAAACACTTTATCTGCTTGGTTGCCAATAACACCACTAAAAGCTGCAAGCGATAAAGACGCTAGAAAACTGATAACTATTTTTACCCAGTTGGGAATTTTTGGTAAATTAAACGCCATAGCTGCTGATTGGCATCTAAAGAGGTGGTCAGTAGACCTTTAATTACAGTATAAAGGCTATATAAACAACAACAGGTGTACTTTACAGAATCTCACTGAGATATATCTAACAGTTGTTGCACAGTCATCTGCATAAACCTTCCCTGTCCCCACACAGAGTTACCATAATTCCAGGTCGCCTAGTGGATGCTGAAAATGATTGACCCCTACGACTTTGAAGACGATGACTTTGACTTTGAGGATGAAGAGTTATTTAAAATAAAACCCATCAGCCAAATGACTGAAGGGGAAAAGCTACAGCGGTTTAAGCGCTTCTTCGACAGCAGCAGCCGTGCTATGTTGCAAGACTGTCTATTTCGCATCGTCAATTACGAAGATGGTACGGGTACGTTAGAAATTCTGTGCCCTAATGAAGTTGTAAGACAACGCCTTTCCAAGAAAAAGCGCAAAATTACCAACAACATCAACACCTGCTGGAGCCATATAAGATGGTTTTCGCTATGTGTCCAGCAAGATAGTGAGTTGCATTGCCAGAAGTTTACCCGTAACGGTGATTTAGTGACATCTTAGTTGGGGATTGGGGATTGGGGATTGGGGATTGGGGACTAGGGATAAAGAAAGTGTTTTCCCAATAACGAATGACAAATGACGAATGACTAATAAGAAATGACTAAAAAACAAAAATTTCCTTACCTAGTTGGTTCTAAGTGGACAGCACAGCAAAAAGTTGATGGCTGGCGGCACTTCCAAGTAGTAAATCGTAAAAATCAGGCTAAGTGGGTTTACGCCGAAATGGTTTCTGCTTGTGATCCTAAAGTCCGTTTCTGGATAAATGCCAAATTATTACAAGATAACTCCCAGTGGCAAGCTGGCTGGCAAACATTACAGGAAATCCACGGAGTTGAAAATGAGGTGTCCTGATTTGCCTCGCTCCTAGTCTTGTCCATAAGTGGGCTGCCTCCGTCTGGTGGCAGCCGAAATATTTGAATAATCTTAGACAATATCTGGTAAATTAATAATTTTTTACAAAATCACACTAACTTACTCTCAAGCAGCAATTAAATGGTTGTGACTATCGACTAAAAACTGCCAACTTATCTGCGATACCTTCTCTACGTTCGCGCAGCGTGTCGCAGACAGACGCTACGCGTAGCTTGCTTCCACGTTCGCGTAGCGTCCCGCAGGGAAGTGGTACGGCGAGCTACGCTAACGCAAATTCCAATAGTATTTTCAGCATAGGGCTGCATATACCTCGCTTTACCCTTAACCCTGCGCCCCAATGCGCTGAAAACACGTTGTACAAACATCAGCTAATTCTATGAAAAGCATTCAAAAAAGCCTATTCTAGCTTTTTGTATTTTGTAACTATTTTTATAAAAATAAGTAATAAAAAGTTTTTTTTAGCTATTTTTAGAGCTATTAAAGTCTTTTAGGTTGATAAAAACCTAAATAGATACAATTAATTTTTAATTCATCATATTAGACCGTTTTACAGATTAGGAGCCACTTTCTTTTCTATGTAATTTGCCCAATAATGACATTCACAGACCTCACGCATCGCCATCTCAGGAAAGGTGAAGGCAAATGTTTGAGCCACAAGTTTGACAAGAAGCTATAAGAGGGAAACAACAGTGAAACTAGCAGTCTACGGAAAAGGTGGTATCGGCAAATCCACAACTAGCTGTAATATATCCGTCGCCCTAGCTAAACGTGGCAAGAAAGTGCTGCAAATTGGTTGCGACCCCAAACATGACAGTACCTTTACCCTGACTGGGTTTTTGATTCCGACAATTATCGACACCCTCCAAGAAAAGGATTATCACTACGAGGATGTCTGGCCGGAAGATGTGATTTATAAAGGCTACGGTGGTGTTGATTGCGTAGAAGCTGGTGGCCCACCTGCGGGTGCTGGATGTGGCGGCTATGTGGTCGGTGAAACCGTAAAATTACTTAAAGAACTCAACGCCTTTGATGAGTACGATGTAATTCTTTTTGACGTTCTGGGTGACGTAGTTTGCGGTGGTTTTGCAGCACCACTCAACTATGCAGATTACTGCCTGATTGTTACAGACAACGGGTTTGATGCTTTATTTGCGGCTAATCGGATTGCTGCTTCAGTCCGCGAAAAAGCGCGAACTCACCCACTGCGTTTAGCTGGGTTAATTGGCAATCGCACCTCCAAGCGCGACTTGATTGAAAAATATATAGAAGCTGTGCCCATGCCAGTTTTGGAAGTTTTGCCTTTGATTGAAGATATCCGTGTTTCCCGTGTGAAAGGAAAGACTTTATTTGAGATGGCAGAGCAAGATCCTTCCCTAGACTACGTTTGCGACTACTATCTCAACATCGCCGACCAAATTCTAGCGCGTCCTGAAGGTGTTGTACCGAATGACACACCAGATCGGGAGTTGTTCGCTTTGTTGTCCGATTTTTATCTAAATCCGGGTAAACCCCAGGTTCCTAATTCAGAAGAGGAACTAGACTTGATGATTGTATAAATCACCAAGTTCTCAGGATGGGGGACAATAACATGGCATTCTTTCATAGCTTTACAGATTCAATAAAGCAAAAGTGGTTGCAATTTTTCCAGAATAATCGAGACTGGATTACCCTGCACATGCAAGTGGAATCAGTGTACACCCCTGATGGCGGGAAGCGACCACCTTCTTACCTCATCCTGGGAGTTCTTAACGCCCTAGAACCGAAGCTAGCGCAGTTAATGTTACCCTTTGCCAAACTTAATCCTGACGCCGATACCCTAATTGACGTGCTGGATTTGCATTTTGACCCAGATTTAGCTCTCGGTAATCGCTTCGTCGTCAACCCAGATGTCGAGAGATTCGTGGAAGCAGCAGCAGATGTCATTGACGAAAAGCCTGAAGATGAAACATTGACACATTCTCATACAAATGGCTTTGCGGCGGTGGCGGTAGTTCAAGAGTTCACAATGGTGGATTCTGAGGATGAAAGCTTTGGGATCAGCGAGTTGGAGGAAACCGAGGATGGCTTTGGCGATATTTCCTTGACCAACGGACACAACTCAAAAGATGAGTCTCTGCAAACCTCTAGTTTAGAAGCAGATGAGTTTGGGGAAATTGCCTTCGATTCAACAGCTGCGATAGAAGTAAAGCTGGATGAAGACGAGGAACTTGAAGATAGTTCACTAGATGAGAATGCGTTTAAAGACGTGTTATCAGATGTCTGGGGTGATGAAACAGCTTTGCAAAAGGCTGAAGAAAGTAACGATTTTTTGGGGGAAGAACTGCCAGCAGGCGTTTTTGATGAATCAGAAATTGCCCGCCTCTTCCCCAACGCTTAATTATTGCCGTTCTTCGCAATTTTAAGGTTTAGATTTGGGGTTTTGGATGAGGAATTAGGGAAATTGTCGTTAGACAGCGGATACTTTTGTTGTCCCAGCCTTCAATCCAAAATTATCAATCTAAAATCTGAAATTGGTTGAACTGCCATTAAATATCAAGGGGAGAAAAAACCAAAATGACTGTCGCTCAACAACCAGAAGCTTTAAGCTTTGAATGTGAAACCGGGAATTACCATACCTTTTGTCCAATTAGCTGCGTGGCGTGGTTATACCAAAAAATTGAAGATAGCTTCTTTTTGGTGATTGGGACAAAAACTTGTGGTTACTTCCTGCAAAATGCGATGGGGGTGATGATTTTTGCTGAACCCCGCTATGCAATGGCAGAGTTGGAAGAGGGTGATATTTCGGCACAACTGAGTGATTATGAAGAGTTAAAGCGGTTGTGCTTGCAGATTAAACGCGATCGCAATCCTAGTGTAATTGTCTGGATTGGCACTTGCACCACCGAAATTATCAAAACAGATTTGGAAGGTTTGGCACCAAAGCTAGAATCCGAAATCGGGATTCCCATCGTTGTAGCACGTGCAAATGGTCTAGATTACGCCTTCACCCAAGGGGAAGACACCGTATTAGCAGCAATGGCTAACCGTTGTCCTGATAAGTCTCCGGTGGCGGAAACAGAAAAAAGTGAACGAAATGCGATCGCAAAATTGCTCAACTTTGGTAAAAAGAAAGAAGATGTCGCCCAAGATGAATCTGAGTATGTAGATCATCCACCACTGGTTCTCTTTGGCTCCCTTCCCGACCCCGTGGTTACTCAGTTAACCTTGGAACTGAAGAAACAAGGCATCAAAGTTTCCGGCTGGCTACCCGCGAAGCGCTTCACAGAATTGCCAGTATTGGAAGAA
The DNA here is from genome assembly GCF_048836525.1 of Nostoc sp. CALU 546. Classification (NCBI taxonomy): domain Bacteria; kingdom Bacillati; phylum Cyanobacteriota; class Cyanophyceae; order Nostocales; family Nostocaceae; genus Nostoc; species Nostoc sp. CALU 546. The sequence goes on along the minus strand of NZ_JAWJTF010000010.1, from coordinate 48,048 downwards.
GGGTATTATGTCGCAGGTGTCAACCCCTTCCTCAGCCGCACAGCTACCACCTTAATGCGCCGCCGCAAGTGTAAACTCATTGGCGCACCCTTCCCCATTGGCCCCGATGGTACCCGCGCTTGGATTGAGAAAATCTGCTCGGTGTTCGGTATTACTCCCAAGGGTTTGGATGAACGGGAAGCACAAATTTGGGCAGGGTTGGAAGATTACGTGAAACTGATTCGCGGTAAGTCTGTATTCTTCATGGGTGATAACTTGCTGGAAGTTTCCCAAGCCAGATTCTTAATCCGTTGCGGGATGACAGTTCACGAAATTGGCATTCCCTACATGGATAAGCGCTATCAAGCTGCTGAGTTGGCATTGCTGGAGAAAACTTGCCAGGAAATGAATTCACCTCTGCCAAGGATTGTAGAGAAGCCAGATAATTACAATCAACTTCAACGGATTTATGAGTTGAAACCAGACTTGGTAATTACTGGTATGGCGCACGCTAATCCGTTGGAAGCACGCGGTATTAATACAAAGTGGTCTGTGGAGTTCACTTTTGCTCAAATTCACGGCTTTACGAATGCGCGTGACATGTTAGAGTTGGTGACTCGTCCGCTACGTCGGAATAATAATTTGAAAGATTTGGGTTGGGATAAGTTGGTGAGAGAAGAAGCGAAGATTTAGATTTGGGTTTAGATTTAGCAACAGCATAATACTATGTTACGGGCGAACTTTTCGGGTTCGTCCTTTTTTTTACGAACCGCAGAGGAGAGGTGAAAGTTGTGCTAGATTTGTAGACTGAGATTAAGATTACTCTTTTTTTTCACGTTTTAAACTCACAATTTTAATTATGAATAATTCAAAGTTAAGATCACATCCTAATATTCACAAATGTTTAATTTCATCACCAGCTAGATTCAATGGTGACTATGAAAATGATGAATTACTTATTGCACCAGCACATCCAAGTATGAGAAATCAAGCTTTAAAAAATACACAGAGAGAGAATGAATATAATGAAAGTCAAATAAGTATATATTACTATGTTTGCACTTTTAATTTTCTACCTGAACCAGATCAACAAATAGTAATTCCTGATAATTCATATATTGGTGACAGTATATCTATTGCTCTCGCTGTTTATTATGGAAAAAGGTTTGATAATCATGGAATATTAGAAAGCTATGGAATTTTTTGGATGCCAAATTATGAACCAATATTTTCAATTTATAACTACTATTTTGGTATTAATAATCATTTCCCCAGAAAAGACCTTGAAATTCCACTTACATTTGATAAATGTGAAGCAATAATCAAGTTTATCTTAACTCGCAATGCTCAATATGAAAAACTACATAGATACTTCTTGGCCGCTGGCAAGTTTTATTTGAATTCACTTCAAATCATGGATCAGGATATAGAAAAAGCATATCTTGATTTAATTACTTGTGGAGAAATACTGTCAAATTTTTATGAATATACTGATAATGAATTATATGATGAAGAAACTAAACAAATATTTATTAGATTAGCGTGCGTAGCTCAAGAAAGTGATATTAAACACTTAAAAAGTGGATCATATAAAGTAAGGAAAAAGTTTAGTTTAACTCTCAAAAGTTTACTTAATAAGAAATTTTTTAGTAAAACAGAAAGTACTGATGAAAGTATGAAACTTAAAGAGGAATGTATTGAAATAAATATAAAAGCAGCTCATGACATAAGAAGTAAGTATCTTCATACAGGGCAAATTTTTAAACCATATATAGAACAAATGTATCAAAGTATAAATGAAGTTGGTATACCTGAACCTAATGTGGATGACAAAGATTTAAAAAAGGTTCTCAAGAGAATACCAACTTACATTGGTTTAGAAAGAATAATACGTTTTGCATTACTCAGATTTCTTCATACCAATGGCGTATATATTCATAAAGACCTTGATGATGATAGTGAATTAATAAATTGAAAATTTTAACATTATAAAATTACTTGTACAAACCTTTATCCAAGTTTAAATTTTAATTTTTTAAACTAAAACTAAATATTATATATTATTCATAATCAAAAATTGAATAATTGCATACTTCAACTTGTAAAGGTGTAGATGGAATAATATATAAAACTTCTAATTTTTCAGTTTGCATATCAGATAATGGAGTTAGTGTAAGCCAATCTTTGAAATTGATATTTAACTTAGACATTGCCTGAATTTCTGCCTGATATGCCTCAAAACAATAATATGCTTCTATCTGCGCTTCAATTTTTTCTAATTTTTGAGTTAATTTTGGTTCTACCTCCTGTTTAGATTTTTGATCTAGTAATGTTTTTAGTAATACTGCTACAGAGAATAAAGCTACTGGCGCTGCTGTTATTGGTGCTATTTGTGTAGTTAATGCTAATAATACTCCTGGTATTGGTATTATTGGCTCTATTGCTAATAGAGATGCTTCAAGAAAAAATGGTTCTACTTTTGGTCTTAAAGTAGTCCATCCTCCAATAACACCACTAATCACGTTATTTACAGCGAGATGTGTAGGAGGAACTAATATTGTATGATTTTTATAAAATTGCTCTTTTTCTTCTTGATTAAGATATTGGAATGTTGATAAAATAAACTTTTTTACACTTTGAGATAGAAACTCTGCACCTTCTTGTAAACAATGTAGTGCAGTATCAATTTCTTCTAATTCTAAATAGCAACGTGCCCTAGCTACATAAGTTAAAAATAATGATTTTAGATACTCATCAGCAACTTCAATGTTTTCTTCTAATACAGTCTCAAAAGAACCAGCATAAATATGTTGAGCTTCTAAAAATCGGTTGATGGCTAAATTTGCCATATTGATACGATTTTCAAGCTTATTCATTGTAAAAGCATCACGCGCTAAATCAAGGGCTGCACGAAAGTTAGCATAAACGGAAAGGTTAAATTTAAGATTGAGTTTATTGACGTCTTCTTGTACAATTTTAAGGCGCTGTTCAATTTCCCCTAAGCGTTTAATTACAACGACAAATCCTATTACTGAAACACCCAAATTAAGAATACTTGCTGCTGAACCAAATTGAGACAGTATTGTTAATGGTTGAGTTAAATAAGGTACTGTTTCACGTAACATAGCAACTATCTGCTTTGTCCGAAAATCACGAATAACACCTCCAACACGTTCGTAGGCTTTAGTTTTTAAGCCTTCATTAATCCAGTCAGGAATTGAAAATGTTGCTGTAACCGTTTCCATAATTTTCTCTCATTTGCTAAAATTTCAACAGCGTGATGTCTGCTAGCTAGTCACTTCGATTCTGCACAGCAAATATCTGCGCTTCACTTAGTATTCCCAATTTGAGTTCTATTCTGTCTAATAACGATCGCTCTTTTTAACGAACCATCCACGCCAACAAAGAAAAGCGATCGCTCAAATATCATCTCAGTCAAACATAGTTACAATAAGGTAGTAAAGATAGGAGGAAATATGAATTATGCTTAGTGGAATTAAACAAAAAGCTATTGTAGGCAAAGATGGCAAGATTGAACTCTCAGCAACCGAACTACCAGAAGGAACAATCGTAGAAGTTATTGTGCTAGTTGAACCATCAACTGAAGAGGATGAAACTACTTATCTTTTGAAATCAGAGAATAACAAAAAACATCTGCTCAAAGCTTTGGAAAATGTAGAAAAAGGAAATCTAATTTATGTAGATTTAGATGAATATGAAAAAAATTACCTTTGAACCAGAAGCTTTTGAACAATTAGGTCAGTGGGCAACAGAAGACAAGAAAATTTTCAAAAAAATATTAGCACTGATTAGAGATATACAAAAAGAGCCTTTTGCGGGGATAGGGAAGCCAGAACCATTAAAATATGAACTACAAGGTTACTGGTCAAGGCGGATCACAGATGAACATAGATTAGTTTATAAAGTGCAAGAAGATTTATTGATTATTTTGACTTGCAAATATCATTATGAGCAATAAAGATTATTAAGGCTGGGATATTGTTTTAGTTCAAGCGATCACTCTTTTTTAACGAGAAGATGCAGAGCGATCGCAGATACAATCAGAAGTAAAAGGCAAGCAGATAGAAAATGGCTGAAATTGTCACTCTTCAACTCCCTGAAACACTGGCACAAAAAGCAAAGGAAATCGCTGCTTTCACACATCGACGGCTTGAAGATGTATTACTAGAATGGATTGACCGCGCCATTACCGAACTACCTGTGGAGTCATTACCGGATGAGCAGGTTTTGGCTATGTGCGATATGCAGATGGAAACTCAGCAGCAAGAGGTTTTCAGTGACTTGCAAGCGCGTTACCGAGAGGGACAGCTTAATGATGCAGAAGTTCGTCTACTAGATGAACTAATGCAAGTCTACCGACGTGGCTTAATAAGTAAAGCAAGAGCCTTAAAAGTGGCTGTTGAACGTGGCTTGAAACCAGCCCTTAATTAACAGCAATGGCCCGATTTTACATTCCTGTAGAAATAGAACGTCGTGTTCGTACCGATGCTCGAAATCGCTGTGGCTATTGTTTGAGTCCTCAGCGTTTAGTGATGGCACGTTTGGAAATTGAACACATTATTCCCATATCTAAAGGTGGTAGCAATGATGAATCCAACTTGTGGCTAGCTTGTCCCCTATGTAATCGCTACAAAAGTGATAAAACTACAGGGGTTGATCCAGAAACGAACGAAACAGTAAGGCTATTTAACCCTCGTACTCAAGTCTGGTTTGAGCATTTTGGCTGGAGTGAAGATGGTTTACGTATTGTTGGCAAAACGCCGACTGGTAGAGCAACTGTTGCAGTTCTACATTTGAGTGATGATGCAGATGCACTGGAAGTTCGCAGTTATTGGGTACTTGCGGGTTGGCATCCTCCAGAAGATTGAAGAAACCGCAGAGAGGTGCAAAGTAGCGCAAAGGTTTTAGAGAATTTGCGACAAAAATTTGCGTGTTCTTTCTTCTTTGGGGTTGCTGAAAAAGGTGTCTGGGGTGGCTGACTCAACGAGGGAACCGCTATCCATTAAAATAACTCGGTCGGCGACTTCACGAGCAAATCCAACTTCGTGGGTGACTACTACCATTGTCATCCCATCACGAGCTAGACCTCGCATTACATCCAAAACTTCGCGTACCATTTCTGGATCTAAGGCTGAGGTGGGTTCGTCAAACAGCATAATTTTGGGTTGCATGGCTAAAGCACGTGCGATCGCAACCCGTTGCTGTTGTCCACCAGATAGCTGTCCGGGATACTTCTGCGCCTGTTCTAAAATTCCCACTCTTTCTAATAGTTGCATTGCCAATTCTTCAGCTTTTGCCTTTGGCGATCGCCGTACCCAAATTGGTGCTAAAGAGATATTTTGCAGCACTGTCAAATGAGGAAATAAATTAAATTGCTGAAACACCATTCCCACTTCTTTGCGAATCGTTTCAATATTTCGCAAGTCATGGCTGAGGGTAATGCCGTCGATTTCAATTTTTCCCTGTTGATATTCTTCTAAAGCGTTAAATGTGCGGATGAAGGTAGATTTTCCTGAACCAGATGGCCCCATCAACACTACGACTTCTCCACGATTGACTGTCAAGCTCACACCCTGAAGAACGTGGAATTTTCCATACCACTTATGAACATCTTCAGCAACAATTATTTTTTGTATATCTGACATATTATTCAAAGCCCTAATAATGAATATTATTTTTATAACAACCAATAACCAATAATCAATGACTAATGACTAATGACCAATAACTAATTACTCAACTGTCTCTCTAAGCGCCGAGAAGCTAACGACATGGAATAACAAAATACCCAGTAAATAAATCCAATAAATAGATAAACTTCTGCATAACGTCCAAGAAATTGTGGTTGTGCCAATATGGAACGGGCAATACCTGTTAGTTCTACTAATCCCACCAAAGATAATAGTGAAGTGTCTTTAAATAAGCCAATAAACTGACCAACGATCGCAGGAATAACGGTACGTAAGGCTTGAGGTAAGACGATTAACAAAATTACTAAGGCTGTATTTAACCCTAGCGCTTTTGCAGCTTCAATTTGCCCGCGAGGAACTGATTGGAGTCCACCACGCACATTTTCTGCCATGTATGCAGCACTAAATAAAACCAATCCAGCAATTGCTCGCAATACTCGATCTAGACGCACATCTGCTGATAGAAACAAGGGAAGCATTACCTGAGCTAAGAACAAAATACCAATCAGTGGTAATCCTCTAATAATTTCAATGTACAGGATAGAAAACCAACGCACTACAGGTAAATTGCTTGTGCGCCCTAAAGCCAGTAAAACCCCAATGGGAAAGGAAAGCACAATACTAACTGCTGCCATCAGGAGGGTAAGTAGCAAACCATTCCACAAATTTGTAGATACTGGCTGCAATCCAAATCCACCGCCAATTAGCCAAAGAATTATGGGGAAAGATAATAACCATAATAGGGATAGCCAAGGAGTTACTATCTTAATAAACTTTCCTCCAAGCCAAAAACCTACAAATAGTAAAACTGCAATTAACAATAACCAAAGGCGGGATATAAAGTCTTGTGGTAAAACAACTAATAAAATGCCGATGATAAAAGCAAACAAAGCAATTCCACGTTTTGTTAATTGTTGCTTGCCAAAGAATACACCTACAGTTAGGGCGGCTAAAATCGAAGCGATCGCTACCACAATCCAAATTCGCCAATATAGCGTTTGCGGAAATCTACCAACTAAAAATAAAGGTAAATTAATCTGAATTACTGCCCATTGTGCTTGAGTAGTTGCCCAAGTGAGAATTCCTCGCACTGCCCAAAATAGCAACACCAAACAGGTAACAGTTAACAAGCTGTTGTACCAAGTACTAAACAGGTTTTTATGCAACCACAACAATTTTGGATTTTGGATTTTGGATTTTGGATTACTTGTCATCTTAATTATTTATTCTCCCTGCATACCTCTGCTAGACCAATTAAAAAAAAATATTGCGACAGATTGAAAGCAAAAAGCAATTACCACTAAATCTTTCTCTACGAGATGTTACTGGAAACAAAATCTAAAATCTAAAATCTAAAATTGTCTTATCTCTCTTTAATTTGTACACTGCGATTGAATAAATTCATCACTACAGAGATGGTTAAACTTAGGGTGAGATAGGTGAGCATAATCAGTAATATCACTTCTACGGCTTTCCCCGTTAGGTTAAAGGTGGTGGAGGCGACAAAATAAATATCGGGGTAGCCGATCGCGATCGCTAAACTGGTATTTTTGGTCAAATTAAGATACTGACTCGTTAAAGGTGGAATGATTACCCGCAAAGCTTGGGGAAAAATCACTAACCGCATTGCTAACCCTGGTTTTAATCCTAGCGATCGCGCTGCTTCCCATTGTCCCTTCGGTACTGATTGAATCCCACCTCGGACAATCTCAGCAATAAACGCACCTGTGTAAAAAGTTAATCCCAACAGCAAAGCTGAAAACTCTGGTGATAAGGTAAACCAAGGGAGTTCTAAGCCATTTTGACTAACACCAATAAAACCCCAAAGGGATATCTTATTTTCTGTTTTGGGAAAACTAAGAAAAACAGCAAAGTACCAAAACAGCAATTGCAGCAGTAAGGGCGTATTACGGAAAATCTCCACGTAAACCATCGTGATATTCCGCACTAGCCAGTTGTCAGAAAGTCGGGCAATCCCAGCACCTATCCCTACAATTGTTGTAAGAAAAATCCCTGCAACCGCCACACGTAAGGAGTTAATTAACCCCACCCACAAAGCATGACTGTAGGTGTCAGTGGGTTTATAGTTAATCAGCGTCTCGCCAATATCAAAAGATGCTTGTTGCTTAAGAAAATCAAATCCAAACTGAATACCTAATTGCTGCAAATTGCGCTGAAGATTGCCCCACAGGATTACTACTACAATTGCTGCTAAAAATACGGCAGCTAATTGCAAGGCAATCCTCCAAAATCGGACATCACGCCATATAGACGGTTTTGAGTTTGTCATTTGTCATTGGTCATTTGTCATTGGTCATTTGGCATGAGTTATTCTCCTCATCTCCCTAATCTCTTCTACCGGAATGGCGGAGAATAAAGTAGTCCGCCTTTGCTCCAGAGTTGATTTTGACCGCGAACTAGATTAAGTTTTGTTTTGGGGCCGAGGTTGCGATCGTAAATCTCGGCGTAGTTACCAACGTGTTTAATTATTCTGGCTGCAAAGTCGTTTGTTAAGCCCAGTCCTTCACCAAGGTTGCCCTCGGTTCCCAAAAAGCGTTTAATATCTGGGTCATTACTAGCAGCAAACTGACCCACATTCTGAGAATTAATGCCCAACTCTTCAGCTTTTACTAGGGAATAAACCACCCATTTAACAACATCACCCCACCGAGCATCCCCTTTGGCAACTGCTGGTGCAAGAGGTTCTGAAGAAATCACTTCATCGAGAATTACGTTATCTTCTGGTTTGGGTAGAGTTGTGCGCCGAGAAACCAATGCCGAACGATCAGCTGTAATGCCATCGCAACGCCCTTGAGCATAGGTAGCAAAGGTAACATTAACGTCTTCAAAAACAACGGGTTTGTAAGGAATGCCCCTTTTTCGCATTTGGTCTGCTAAATTTTGTTCGGTGGTTGTACCAGTTTGAACGCAGATTGCTTTATCCTTCAGGTCTGCCAGGGACTTAATGTTGCTATTTTGGCGAACCATTATGGCTTGTCCGTCGTAAAAGACCACAGGTGCAAATTCTAGACCTACAGAGGTATCGCGGCTAAGTGTCCAGGTAGTGTTGCGGCTGAGAACGTCTACTTCGCCAGTTTGCAAAGCTGTAAACCGCTCTTTGGAATTCAGGTTACGAAATTCTACTGCATCTGGTTTGTCAAATAAAGCTGCGGCGATCGCACGACAAATATCTACATCAATGCCACTGTATTTACCATCAGTTCCCACAAAGCTAAACCCTGGCACTTCACCACTGACACCGCAAGTTAACTGACCACGGCTTTTAATGCTATCCCAACGATTTCGAGTTACTGGTGCTGCTGGACTACTGCCTGGAGTGCCCGGTGTACTTGCTGTTTGTCCTGAATCTCCACTACAAGCAGCGATCGCAAAAACTAGAGGTGCGATCGCTAGAATTAAAGCTGATTTACGCATAAACTTCATAATTACTAGACCAAAAATAATGTATTGCTCACTACAATCATTCAGTGAAAACAATTTGTTGCTTGTAATATAAAACTTTATCAGCCTATGTGCTATTTTTATTCGCTTTTAAAAAGGTAAAAACCGTTTTTACTTATATTTTCAAAAGCCTCAGATGCTATATAGAAATTATTTAAAATTGACTTCTGCTTTCAATTTTGATTTAAATTCCTGCTACCATGCTTGTTCTAGCAGTATATTCATTAAAATCATAAGGAAATATTAAAATTTAAGTGAGTTAGTGCTATATTCTTCGCCACGTAAGATTTAAAAACAAGTCATTATCACTTTTTTAATAATGAGAAATAATCCTTAATGAAACATCATTCACAGCGTAGAATGATTATCTGTTTTTTCTATTTTCATGCCCAGTGCCCCATTCTCCATGCCCCATTCCCCATGCCCCATGCCCTAATTGCATATTTCTATGTGATTAGAAGTATCCACACCAACCCAAACAACTACCCTTAGCAGGTTAAACTAGGTCTGGTAACAACTGCTCCACGTTCCTTATGAGGCTTTTATGGGAGCTAACCTCGAACAGATTGCCAACTATTTAGACAACCTTGGTTGGGACTACCGTTTTGATGATGAAGAAGACCGAATTATAACAGGTGTGGAGGCTGATAACCTAGAAGATTTCCTAATAGTTGTCCAGCTGGATGAAGAGGGAAAATTTTTTCGCGTATTTGCCCCTCAAGTTCTGACAGGAATTCAAGACCATCCTCACAAGGGAGTGATCCTACAGACAATGCTTGCCATTTCCTGGGAAACCAAAATGTTGCAATGGGAGTATGACCCATCCGATGGCGAAATCCGTGCCATTATTGAGTTCCCTCTAGAAGACTCGATTTTGACAGAAAAACAATTTCACCGTTGTCTGAGTGGGTTAATTCAGATTGTGGATGGTATAGCAATACCTCGCCTGAAAGAAGTGATGGTGACAGGTCTTGATCCGGGGAATATAGAACTTGGTGAAAGACTGTTACTCAGTATCCAAGAAGAAGCTCCAGGATTGTTAGATTTGCTGGAAAAAGCAATGGAAGCGCGAAAAAAGCGAGGAAGTTTTCCCAGCGAGTGAGACGGATCATCACTTAAATAGCTATACTCCAAAGTGATACCCTCACTATATACTGAAATTTTCTGGGGCTGGATATTATGACATCCTATGCAACCTCCTCTGCCAAAGCGGAAATGAGTGAACTCCGGCGGTTGAAAGGCTTATTACCGCCAGAATTACAGAGCTGGGTCACGGTTGAAGGCACAACTGAGGTCAATCCACCCCTGGTTCGTTGCGAAGAAATTGGTAAAGACCAGGTAGAAATCCAAATTGACTTGGTGAAATGGGATGCCCTCGCAATGGATCAGCGTAATCTGCTGTTCTGGCATGAAGTTGCTCGCGTTCAAAATGACACAATTCCCAAAGATGGTTGGGAAATGGCAGCACTAGCTATAGGTTTAGGTGGTGCTGTAGGCGAATTGTGGGTACAAGATGGATTGCTGCTGGTGTTAGCTTTGTCGCTTTGTGGCGTGTCAGGCTGGCGACTGTACCAAAAGAATAATGGGGAAAAGCAACTAAAAGAATTGCTCAATGCTGATGAGAAAGCGATCGCTTTGGCAACTCGTTTTGGTTATAGCCTCCCCAATGCTTACAAGAGTCTCGGTAGCGCCTTAAAAACCCTGATTGACAATACTCCTAGTAAGCGCCAACGATCGAGATACGAAGCAAGACTTTCTGCCCTCAAACGCAGTGCCAATAAGGCAAAAGCTAAATCAAAAACTACAGATGAAGGTGCACTCTAGAAACCAGAAATTGGGTTGGGTGGCAATACTTGTCGGGTTTTTGGGAAAAGGAAAGGGGAAAGAAAAAACCTTTAACCTTTAACCTTTAACCTTTTCCCAAACCCTATTCAGAGTTAAAAATGCACAAAGCGTGCAGTATTGGGTTGGGTGGTTATTGTCCACCCTACAAAATACCTAAATTACGGGACTTGAGGTATCTTCAACAAGTGAAATTTATCATCCATTACTAGAAAACAGGGTTCGATGCCCTGTTTTCTAGTTTCTATTTCTCTATGAAGATACACATCATAATACCCCCCTGTAGTCTCCCCAAGGCATCGGGGGGACGGCGATAGCCGGGGGGTGAATTATATGCAGCTTCACAAAGAAACGGTATAAGCAGGTGTTCGCTTAATTATTGATAGTCGTGAACATTGTTTCCCCTAAAATCCTAATTTTTCCAACACTGGCTTTGTGGAAACAATGTGGCGTTCTAAACCCAATTCTTTGGGACTAACCCCAAGTGCCAAAGCAATCAACTGCGGTAAATGCAACACTGGTAAACCTAGCTTTTGTTCAATTACCTTTTCTACCTCTGGCTGACGCGAATCTAAATTTAAGTGGCACAGAGGGCAAGGTGTAACTATACAATCAGCACCAGATGCTAAAGCGTCCTGAATATGCATCCCCGCCATCTTAAAAGATTGGGTAGTGGCATAACTAGAAAGCGGCCAACCACAACATTGTGTCCGACCTCGGTAATAAATTGGTGTTGCACCCACAGCCCGAAACATATTCTCCATCGCTTCCGGTTGGAACGGATCGTCATAAGGGATAGATTTTTGGGCGCGGAGGAGATAACAGCCATAAAAAGCCGCACATTTTAATCCAGTTAACTTTCGGGTGACACGTTTGGTAATTTCCTCTAAACCGTAATCTGTCACCAAAGCGTAGAGAAGATGTTTAACGTCAGTACTACCGCGATAAGGCGAACAACCTTCTTTATGCAACAAGCCATTAACCTGTTCAATGTAGACAGGGTTAGAAGTCTGACATTCTTTCAAGTGTTCGTTGACATGACCGATAACACCTTGACAAGTACTGCAATGGGTAAGTAAGGGCAGATTTAATTCTTCTGCTAAAGCAATATTTCTGGCATTGACTGTATCTTCTAGCAGTTGGGAATCTTCTTTAAATGTGCCAGAACCGCAGCAAGCAGCTTTTTTAAGTTCAACCAGTTCAATACCTAGTGCTTGGGTAAGGGCTTGAGTTGACTGGTAAAGTTCCCGACAGGCCCCTTGGGCAACACAACCGGGGAAGTAAGCGTATTTGAGTGTCTGAGGTAGCATAGAAGTATGTTTGGGTTAGAGCGATCGCTCTAAACAATAACTGTTTTATCATTCCTTGTTAGCACCGAATTTCTAATGTTGGATGTTTAGCGACCCTTTAACCCTCTAGGTTCAAAGCCGCAGCATCTACATATTTTTATTTCTAGCAAGGCTGTAAATACTGGTAGAGACGTTGTAAAAAAAATTAGCAATAATTGGAAAACAAAAGCATTTACACGGTGTCGGCAATGGCGTAGCACCACCCACTGCCTAAGTGTTGCCAAAAAACTTGCCAATTCAAATTTTAAGAAGAAAGGTTTTCTAACAGAAAAATCCTTGGCAGTATCCGGGTGATCGCGCTTGACGATAAGATGTATATGCTAAAAACAATGTCTCCTCTAACGAGCAGATCGTAGCAAGTGGTTAAGGACTTTTATTTATGAGCCAAGCGGAACTTTTTGAAAAGGTCAAGAAAATCGTCGTCGAACAACTCAGTGTTGACCCCCCTGATAAAGTCACACCACAATCCAAGTTTATGGAAGACCTGGGAGCAGATTCCCTGGATACCGTTGAATTGGTGATGGCCTTAGAAGAAGAATTTGATATCGAAATTCCCGACGAAGCTGCCGAACAGATTACATCGGTTCAAGACGCAGTAGATTACATCAATAACAAAGTTACCGCATCAGCTTAATTGGAGATGGGGGATTGGGGATTGGGATTGGGAATGATTATTTCCCCGCACCTAGCCACCCGGAGGTGACGCTCCTAACGTAGCTAACGCCAGTCGCTCATGGTGCAGCCCTGCGGTATTGGGGTTTCCTCAACTATTCGCGTAGCGTCTCCGAACAGGAGAAACAAGTGGGGTGGAAGCCCCCAACACCACGCTGGCTGACGCTACTTACTCACTAACCCCGAATTTTTTGCCATGCAGCTTTTTCGCCATTTTTAACTGAATCATGACAGATCATACACGTAAACGCGTTGTTGTAACTGGTGTTGGCGCGATTACACCTATAGGTAACACAGCAACAGAATATTGGGATGGATTATTAAGTGGACGCAATGGCATTGACTACATCACATTTTTTGATGCGTCTCGCCATGATTGCCGGATTGCTGGTGAGGTGAAAAACTTCGATCCACATGATTACTTGGAGCGCAAAGAGGCCAAGCGGATGGATCGATTTTCCCAATTTGGGGTTGCGGCAGCAAAACAGGCTCTAGCTAACGCGGAGTTAGTGATCAATGACCTGAATGCAGAACAGGTCGGTGTCATGATCGGTTCTGGCGTTGGTGGCATTAAGGTATTAGAAGACCAGCAAACTATCTACCTCAACCGTGGCCCCGATCGCTGTAGTCCATTCATGATCCCGATGATGATCGCCAATATGGCGGCAGGATTAACGGCAATTCACACGGGTGCTAAAGGGCCAAACTCCTGTCCTGTAACTGCCTGCGCCGCTGGCTCTAACGCCATTGGAGATGCTTTTCGTCTCATTCAAGGGGGATATGCCCAGGCGATGATTTGCGGGGGTACGGAGGCAGCTGTCACACCATTGTCGGTAGCTGGGTTTGCCGCCTGCAAGGCACTCTCTTTTAGCAATGATGACCCAACTAAAGCTTGCCGTCCCTTTGACCGCGATCGCAACGGATTTGTTTTGGGTGAAGGTTCAGGAATTTTAATTCTAGAAGAACTGGAACACGCCCTCAGTCGCGGCGCTCACATTTATGCCGAAATGGTCGGCTATGGGATGACCTGTGATGCTTACCATATCACCTCCCCCGTACCTGGTGGATTCGGAGCTGCTAGAGCCATCGAACTAGCGCTCAAAGATGCTGGAATAGCTCCCGAACAAATCAGCTACATTAATGCCCACGGCACTAGCACCCCAGCTAATGATTCAACTGAAACCTCAGCAATCAAAAAAGCCTTGGGAGAATATGCCTATAAGGTAGCAATTAGCTCCACCAAATCGATGACAGGTCATTTATTGGGCGGTTCTGGAGGTATTGAAGCAGTGGCAACAGTACTGGCGATCGCTAATGACCAAATTCCACCGACAATTAATCTGGAAAATCCTGATCCTGAGTGTGACTTAGATTACGTGCCTAACTTTAGCCGCGCTCAAAAAGTCGAGGTGGCAATATCCAATTCTTTTGGGTTTGGCGGTCATAATGTCACACTGGCCTTTAAGAAATACGTTTAAAAGAAGTCAGGAGGCAGAAAGCAGGAGGCAGGAGGCAGAAGGCAGAAGGCAGAATTCTGAATTCTGAATTCTGAATTCAGTAGTTTAATCCGACTCTGCTCGTTTGCCCAATTCCCAATGCCCCATGCCCAATGCCCAATGCCCCATGCCCAATGCCCAAAGTATCAGAAATAACATTCCGATATAATTTAAGCGTTCAGCATGACCCAATTATCAGCTTGATTTATCACCAGAAACTCAGGAGATCCCGCTTGTCCATCGACAAGCGGGAGTGGGATGATGAGGATACTGTGGGGAATCTAAAATAACCCCAGCAAGAGAAGCTACGAAGAGTGCTAACCCGTCGTTAAAAACAAGAGATTATGACTGTTGCAACCCAATCCCTCAAAGAATTGTCCCTCGAAGAACTTTGTATTAACTCGATCCGCTTCTTGGCTGTTGATGCCGTAGAAAAGGCCAAATCGGGACACCCAGGACTGCCAATGGGCGCGGCTCCGATGGCTTTTGTCCTTTGGGATCGCTTTTTGAAGTTTAATCCCAAAAATCCTAAATGGTTTAACCGCGATCGCTTTGTCTTGTCTGCCGGTCATGGCTCAATGTTGCAGTACGCCCTACTGTACCTGGCAGGCTACGATAGCGTCACCATCGAAGATATTAAACAATTCCGGCAGTGGGAATCCAAAACCCCCGGACACCCCGAAAACTTCATGACCCCAGGTGTGGAAGTCACAACTGGCCCCTTGGGTCAAGGAATTGCCAATGGAGTTGGTTTAGCGATCGCTGAGGCACACCTTGCCGCTAAATTTAACAAACCCGATACCAAGATTGTTGACCATTACACCTACGTAATTTTAGGTGACGGTTGCAACATGGAAGGGATTTCCGGTGAAGCTGCTTCTTTTGCAGGACACTTGGGATTAGGCAAACTCATCGCTCTGTACGACGATAACCACATTTCCATCGACGGTTCTACAGATGTGGCATTCACCGAAGATGTTTCCAAGCGCTTTGAAGCTTACGGTTGGCACGTCCTACATGTCCAAGATGGTAATACAGATTTAGCAGCGATCGCCAAAGCAATTGAAGAAGCTAAAGCTGTCACCGATAAACCATCAATGATTAAGGTGACAACCACCATCGGTTATGGTTCCCCCAATAAGGCAAACACTGCTGGCGTTCACGGTGCTGCTTTGGGTGGAGACGAAATAGCATTAACTCGGAAAAATTTGGGTTGGGAATACGAGCCTTTCGTAATTCCAGAAGAAGCCCTCAACCACACACGTAAAGCTGTTGAACGTGGCGCAGGTTACGAAGAAGAATGGAACAAAACATTTGCCGACTACAAAGCTAAGTATGCCCAAGAAGCGGCTGAATTTGAACGCTACATTAGCGGCAAACTACCCGATGGTTGGGACAAGGTACTACCCACCTACACCCCCGAAGACAAAGGACTACCCACCCGCAAACACTCAGAAACTTGCCTCAACAAATTAGCGGCAGTTTTACCTGAATTGATTGGTGGTTCAGCTGACTTAACCCACTCCAACTTGACTGAAATTAAGGGTAAAGGCGACTTCCAAAAGGGAGAATACCAAAACCCCAACATCCACTTTGGTGTGCGGGAACATGCTATGGGCGCAATCTGTAATGGTATAGCTCTGCACACTTCAGGATTAATTCCCTACGGTGCAACCTTCTTAATCTTCACAGATTATATGCGTGCTGCCATCCGCTTATCCGCCCTTTCTCAAGCTGGCGTGATTTGGGTGATGACTCACGATTCCATTGGGCAAGGTGAAGATGGCCCTACACACCAACCCATTGAAACTCTCGCTTCCTTGCGAGCTATTCCTAATTTAACCGTGTTCCGTCCCGCAGATGGTAACGAAACCTCTGGTGCTTATAAAATAGCGATCGAGAAAGCGAAGGAAAATGCTCCGTCTCTGTTGGCGTTCACCCGTCAAAATGTTCCCAACTTGGCAGGTACATCCATTGAGGGCGTAGCCAAGGGTGGATACACCGTGGTGGATAGCGAAGGTACACCTGATCTCATCCTGATTGCCACTGGTTCAGAATTGAGCCTCGCCGTCGGCGCAGCCGAAAAACTCAAGGCTGAAGGCAAGAAAGTCCGTGTTGTCTCGCTACCTTCATGGGAACTGTTTGAAGCACAGGATGCGGCTTATAAAGAGTCGGTTCTGCCGAAAGCTGTCACCAAGCGTTTGTCTGTGGAAGCTGGTAGCAGTTTCGGTTGGCACAAATATGTCGGTACTGAAGGCGATTGCGTTAGTATTGATCGCTTTGGCGCTTCGGCTCCAGGTGGTGTTTGTTTAGAGAAGTTTGGTTTTAGCGTTGATAATGTGTTAGCTAAGGCTAAACAATTGTTGGGTTAATAGCAACAGAATATTCTCAAAATATTGTGGGGTGGGCATCTTGCCCGCCTTTTTTTTACACAGAAGGGCGCTGAGGGAGATTGTTTATAATTAAGATAATTATTGGATGAATGGAGGAAATTATGCCAGAAATTACTAATTATCATCAAGAACTGAGTAACCGCATATCACCAATAGTTGAAAAGCTCATTAAAGGTAATAGCTTATATCAAACTAAGTTAAACCAACAGGAAATAATAGAAATGTTAGTAGAACTCTTTGGACAGTTATCACCAGAGGAAATGAGAGCTATAACCGAGCATGAACTGACACGCAGAATTGATAAGATTCTTGTCTTAGAAGCACTTTCTGGTACGTTAAATGATTTGTCCCCAGAGCAAATCAAAATGTACGATGATGCAGTAAAGCGAAAATAGACAAAGTGACTTATTTATTAGATACAAATATTGTTAGTTACATTTTGAGGAGAAATGCAACTGTTGCGAGGAAACTACGGGATGCTAATCGTTCGGGACAAGAAGTGACTGGAGAACCTAATCAACCTATCCAACTTTATCAAGGTTCCTTAAAAATTACTCAAGAAGGAACTGTATATGAAGGAAATGGTACTGTTTCCTTTGAATGGCTGCCATCTCCCGATGTTAAGTTCCTGTTTTCAAAATCTAATAATGAGTCCCTTCTTAAACTTGAACTTGGTAAAGGTAATCTAAACTTTTCAGAAATCCAAAGTTCTGCTGAAGTTTGGATTTCTAGTATTCCTATCGACTTTGAGCATCAAAGTGGGGATATTTCAGGTACTCTAAATAAACCAGCAATATTAAGGTCGGAAAATAATTTATCACATATACTCTTTCACCTAACCAACTTTCATAAATTTCACGGGATGGCTATATCAACACCAAGGCAAATTTGGTGGGGTAGGCTTATATTAAAAGCTGAGAGTTGGAGTGCTTCGATTGACAGCCTGCAAAACCTCGGAGATATTATAAAGTCTCTTGAATCAAAAGGAGGCTACGCCATAACTCATGTGGGGAAACTTGAACGTTCCGATAAAAAGCCTTTTACAACAGAGGAAGCTGATGATATATTAGAAGCTTTGCATTGGTTTCTCTCTTTTTCTAGAGGCTTTAGGACTTCTCCCATTCTATTAGTCAGTTATGACAACAGTGGGAAAAAGGTGTGGGAAAACTGTACTTCTTATACAATATCACCCTGGCGAAGTGTGCATTCGTGGTTTGCAGATTCACAAGATTCTTGCAGTCTCGGTAAACTTTTTCCAGGTTTCCTTAATCGCTGGCAAAGTACTACTTGGAATCAGCCAATAAGGTTTGCAATCCATTGGTATTTGGAAAGTATTGCTCAAGCCGGATCTGTACAAGGTTCCATTGTTTTGATGCAAGCTGCTTTTGAAATCCTTGCTTGGACTCTTCTAGTGGAAGAAAAAGCTATCATCAGTCAACAAGAATTTAAAAAACTTCCAGCAGCTGAACAACTAAGACGTCTCCTTTCACAGTGTGGTGTCCCGCTAAAAATACCTGACAGCTTAACTGAATTGCTCAAAGCCTCAAAAGAATTAAATTGGGTTGATGGCGCACAGGCTTTAACAGAGATACGTAATGCAATCGTTCATCCTAATCCAAAAAAGCGTCAAAAATATCTTAATCGACCCTTTCCAGAACAGATAGATACTTATAAACTTGGATTATGGTATCTAGAACTCATTCTGTTAAATCTTTTTGAGTACAAAGGCGACTACTTCAACCGTATAGCAAATAAGGAATTTTATCAGGAAAATATCGAAGCTGTTCCTTGGGTTAAAAAATAAACTGAAGCGATGGGTGTGGAATTAGGAATTTGGCAAGATCAATATCAGAATCTAGAATTACCTTGGTTGCGCTGGTGGAATAATCAGGGTGATTTGCTACAAACAGGATAGGAGCGATCGCAGCAAACAGAAGCGCGATCGCAACGTTTGGCTGCTAAACTAAGAGAATTAAATATTAACTTTGAATAGTGAGTTTAGTTATTTTGGCAACTATCTTTAGATAGATACGGTAAACAGTACGCGATTGATCATCAGAAATCGCTTGCTACTACTGAAAAAATAAAACTTTCATATCTAAAAATCTATAGTGCATTTTTAGTTTATTTTGTCAATGTGTAATCTCTAGTATCGTCTAATAAATCAGCAAGGCCTTCTCAGGACTTAATCTATATTCATGCTTTCAGTGGATGCAGTTATGACTTTGCAAATGCAATGATATATATGTCCTCAAACAATAAATAGTTGCTGTTGTCCAAGTGAAAAAATATGATTTTCTCTGACTCCAGTAACTTTGGTTTTTATCCAATTGTTTGATGTTTTGAGAAGGTAACACAATGAATAACATCCTAA
The DNA here is from genome assembly GCF_048836525.1 of Nostoc sp. CALU 546. Taxonomy (NCBI): domain Bacteria; kingdom Bacillati; phylum Cyanobacteriota; class Cyanophyceae; order Nostocales; family Nostocaceae; genus Nostoc; species Nostoc sp. CALU 546. Next base: position 28,770 of record NZ_JAWJTF010000010.1, on the reverse strand, counting down.
AACGCACACTTCTACCCAGCCTCATGGCTGCAAGTTTAGCTGGTGTCACCCTAGTTCCCGCGAAACCGGCTGCTGCTGATGACCAAGTACTAAGAGATGCAGGTATTGGGGCTGTTACCAATGTAGTCACCGGAGCAGTTAGGGGAAATGGTAGTGTATTAAACAATGCTGTTAAAGGTGGTGTCACTGGTGCAGCTGTCAATGGTGCAAATGGTCTGAGAAACACTCGCAATCGCCGTAACCGGAATGTTGTTCAAGATGTCGGAGTCGGTGCAGGCGCTAGCGCAGTAACTGGTGTAATTACTGGCGATGGCAAAGATACCCTTGGAAATGCTGTTGATGGTGCAGCCGTAGGTGCAGCAATCCATCTATTAACCAATGGCAAATAATTAGTAAATTCATCAGCCGAAATATTTTCCAACGGTTAACGAAATTATCCCTCCCTAATTCCTCTCCTTCCTAAAAGGAGCAAACCCAGCCTCCCTTCCCTAGTAGGGAAGGGAGGTTGGTGAGTTAGATTTATTTGAGATATATACCACCGTCAAGATTCAGATGACCTTAGACTTAATAGTAAATTCTAGCCCTTCAGTGCCTTTCTAAAGTTTCGACGATAGGATTGATTTGTAATAAACAAAGCTGGCCATAACAAAGATAAACCAATGCGATTGGTCAAAGTTGGATTAAAATTTGTTCGCCCAAACCCATTCCAAAACTTCCAAACGCCGCCTCCGTAAACCACTACCAAGGCGAAAATAATCAAGTTACCCATTATTCCTATCAACTCCGTTAGTAACTGACAGAATTTAAGTTAAGTTTTACCACACGAGGTAAGCACTTTATAACCCAACACCGAGAAGGTATGACTAAACTCCTCACTCTCGGACATCTAAGTTAGTTAAACACACATTCTCTTATTCCAGTGTAGATTAGCCTCATGCATAGCAGCTAGTTATCAGCGCTGGCAAGCTAGCTAAAGGATGTAAAAGCGTTATTTTTGGGGTGTTTTGGCGACACATTTTGCTTGTATAACAATTAAGCCCTTAGTTTCTAAGACAGAACAACGCTGTAAAATGGCTAAATATAGCAGGATTAGTTCCTTGCTGTAGTTTTTAGGACTTACGCAAGCAATAGCCGAAACCCTGATTTTAAAGGTAGGGGCAATTAATGAATTGCCCCTATCGCGTGTAGTTTTGCGTAAGTCCTAGCTTTAATGAAATATCTTTTGCTATCGATTACCACTGGATAAACCAAGGATTTATGGTGATATATTCAGGTGTAAATGCTGATTCATCCAGTACAAAAAAGTCTATCCCATATTGAACTACTAAATTCAGTGGTGTATTATCCTTATGCCTCATCTACCCAATAAAGATAATATCGTTCACTATCTACCCATCCTCTCTGAAAATCTTTGATCGGAACAATTTTCAAATCATTGCGGTTAACATCCAGTTTTTTATTTAAAATCAGCACAATTTTCTTTTGATCATCTTGATTTTTGAGTAGATAATTAATTTGGCTTAATATCTCAGACTGTTCGACATCTTGGCGACCTTTTTTAAATAGAGTAAAGCTCCCCATCTTTTGAAGCTCAGGATAGTAAAATTTTCGATTGAGATAACCCGACAAAGGAGCCATGTTTGCATCTCGACTGGCAACAATAAACTCATTATCCAACCCAGCTTTTTGAATATATTGGGCTGTTTCCCGACTAGCAGAAAAGGGTACAACTAAATCTCTCGAAAAACTAAAAATGCCTCCCAAAAACTGGGTATAAAGAATTAGCATCAAAGCTATATGATGCCATTTTTGAACAAATGCAATTGAATCGGGGCGAACAGAAGCTTTACTGAGTAAAACTGTAGACTTTTGATAATAACTTCCCAGCCATAAAGCCGCTATTAAAATTAAATATAAATGTCCAAAATGCCTTGGCATTCCTATAAATCTCAAGTATGTAAAGGCAAATATTATACAACTACCTATGAAATAGAAAAAGAAAGCAACTGGCTTTTCAGATAATTTAATTAAGGTTAAAATTACAATGAATAGGGCAATTATTGCACAAACAATTAAATCTAGCCAGTTTTTGTGTGCAGGAATAATTAATAAATAACTACCAAATATTCTACCTATACTTCTCAAAAGATGACGGATATCTAATTGTATTAGCCAACCATTATTTAACCCACCATGAAGATAACTATCTGTTGGAGGAGTAATAATATAAATGGATAAAATAAAAGAAAAGATAACAATTAAAATACTTAAAAATAAATCATATTTTTTGCTTTGACTAAAATATTGCTGCCGATGTTCATTATCAAAACAAAATTCAGCTAGCAAAGTCAATAATAAAGAAAATGATACAAGTAAACCATAAGCACTACTATTTGCTAGTAAACCCAATAAGATTGCCAAATAAGCATAAGTTATTTTTCTAGATGAAAAAACTGTACAGAATGCGAAAACAAACAACATACTAAAAGCATAGTTTCGAGAAATTAAAAGATATTCGTAAAAAGGAAAGAACCCAAATGAAAACAGAAACTTTTGTTGATATTTAAAAGGGCTATATAGGCAAAAAATAGTAACCGAAATAACAGTAATTGCTAAATGAAAAATTTGCATAATAATAGGATTATCGATTATTTTTCTCAGAATTGCAAGAGAAAAATACCATAGAACAGGATGACCTTCATAATGAATATTTGCAATTAAATTCCTAAAAGATCCACTATCTCTGACAATAAGCCAGGGATTTAGTTCATCTCGCCACATTGAATGGTTGAGAATACCTATTAAACCAAGAAAAGAAAAAATAATGATAATAAACCAAGGAGAATGAAAAGGTATTTTTGAAGTGTACTTGATAATTTTTTCGTTTAGCATTGTTAGTTATAATGAAATTTTATTTGATCAAAAATGCTGCTAAGAGTGCTATCACAATCTGAGAGCTTGTTTGAAAAGTAGTTCGTTTTGATTCCTGGCACTTATTGATTCCCTCTAAAAAGAGTGGGAACTGGAATCGAATCAAAGCCTCCCAATTCATCGGATAATTTAGGAAGATATAAAATATTTTGTTACTGACAAGAGGACTTTTCAAACATCTTCTGAGGGAAAACTTATTCCTTCATCAAATGTTTTGTTAATTCTTTGACTATTCAGACGGATGTATTCTGACTTCTGAATTTTCCCTCATTTCTACTTATAACTTTCTGGCATACCTACTGGTGATAAACCTGCGATCGCTCGTAAGTTTTGGCAACGAATCAACTCAGTAAAATTTAAGCTGGAACGCCCTTCAATTTTGGCTACCGCTTCAATGGCAGATAATAGGTGCTGCGCTGCTTCTGCTTCTGAATAACCGCGCCGCTGTGCTATTTTAATTGCTGCTGCATCGGCATTTAACTCTGATTCTGGAGATTTATTCGTGCGCCAGATCCGCAAAGCTGCGATCGCACTTAATCCCCCAGCTACGGCTACACCCACCACATCTGATTGCGCTGCTTCCAATAATCCGCCTAACAGACCGGCCAGCACCACACCTTGATAAATATCGGGTTTAAACCACTTCACCCCCGTCAACCAGCTAACCATCTGCAACAACAGCAAATCTCGTTGTGGCTTTGTCAAGCGACGCCACAAATCGAAATTAATATATATTGGTCGCGCTTGATTCCAGGGTTGGGGAAAAGAGGCATCAATCACTTTTGCCTGCTCCGGCTTACTAACAAGTTTTGTCGTCATCCGACCAGAAGCAGGCATCACATCTAACAAACGGCGAATTTCAACATTTGGCTCCATAAATTTAATTATTAGTCATAATGTGCATAGTAACTAGGTGTGTAAAAAATAAACTTTTCGTGTTAGCCTTTGATTTGTGAGATGCTTTCGCAGTCTTGAATAGATTTAGATCAACCTAAAAATATTGATTAAGCAGTTTGATAGTGTGGCGGGATTTTATCGTATTCGTTTGCCGCCAAATTCAAAACCTCAAAGTTTTGGATCATCATTGAGACTACAATTTTAACGACATGGACGCTTTTGTTCCTATCCCGCCTGAATGGACGAATAAAGCAACACACGCTTATGAGTTTTGCTGTCCTAACTGCCGCTCCAGTAGCCTGGAAGCTGAAAAAGTTTGGCTAAACCGGCGATCGCCTGTACTTACAGAAAACCGTCGTCGCAAATGGCAAGAGTTTTATTACTGTCACTGTGGTTCTGTGTGGTGGGCTTGGAGTAGCGATCGCCCCCCAAAAGATATTACGACGGTTCCCATAGATTGAAAAATCCAAACAAAACCCCACCTTGAGGTGGGGTTTTGTTTATCTAATTTTGAGCGTTATTTCCGATTCCCCGATTTTAGAAGGAGAAAGTAGTACGCAGAGTACCTACATAGATGGTATCATTAGCATCGTTGTGATCAGGGTTGAAGATCACCAACAAGCCAGGGGTAACGGCAATATTATCGGTTAAAGGCAAGCGATAAAGAGCTTCTGCATGATAAGAAGTGCTCGCATCTTCAACCCCAAAATTACTCTCAGTCACTTTGGGTGATTGGCCAAAAATCAAACCAAGCAAGCTACCTTCTCTACCAAGGTCTTTAACACCAAGGGTAGCAGCCCAGTAGAACACATCTGTACTCTGTCCTGCTTGAACACCATTTTTAGCTTCTATATCGCTGAAGCCTGCCCAACCGCCAATAGTGAACTTAGAACTAGGTTTAAAGTTAGCTTGTACACCGTAATGGTTGGATTCAGTCCGAGCATCAAATGCATTATTAGCTAGGATACTGCCAGTATCACCAAACAGGTCTGGAGCATCATCTATACCACCATCTTGATAACTGCGAGCGTAGGTCAGACCAATATTGAAAGCTTTGTTTGGTTGGAAAGTTAATTGACCGAAGATGGTGCTATCACCATTGAACAACCCGTTATTAATAGCAGGATCGTTAGCATTGGCGGCTAAATAAGCACCACTCAAGCTAATAGCACCTTTAGGATTGAATGTAACAGTCAAACCACTACCACCAGCACCTTGGCGATAGATGGGGCTGAAACGTCCATAGCGAGAGATAGCGCCCCTACCAGAACTAGCAAAGTCAGGGTTGAAGTTATTAACGTTTTCGTATAACTCCGCGCCAGTAGCATCAACTTTTACACGTATTGCTTCACCAAAGTTAAAAGCGTAGTTAACTTTATCGATTTCAACACTGTTGCCAGTATCTTCTTCAAAACCCAAGCGGGTCATGAAAGTACCAGTTTGTCCACTATTATTGACGATATTCCCAGAATTCAACCGGATTTGCAGTTGGTCTGTACCAGTAAAACTGCTGTACAAGTTCAAACGAACACGGTTAGCGAAAGTGGTGTTGCTTTCTAAATCAGGGTTATTGCCAGAGTCAGCGTCTTGATCGGCCGCTGTGTCACCAAAAGCCTGAGTTACATTAAAGATTGCTTCCCCAACTAACTTGGTGGTAGTGGAGAATTGATTAGCTTCCAACTCAGAAGTGCGTGCTTCTAAAGCATCCACACGACCGCGCAGGGTTGCTAGTTCAGCAGAAAATTCTTCTTGTAAACGCTGTAAGGTAGCGAGGTCTTGTTTGCTGACCAAATCGGCGGTAGCTGTAGCAATCAGCTCGTTAACCCGGTCTAAACAGGCATTCAAACCTGCGGCAAATTCATAACGGGTCAAAGCACGGTTACCACGATAGGTACTGTTGGGATAACCTGCAATACAGCCGTAACGCTCAACTAAGGATTGTAAAGCTTGGAATGCCCAATCTGTGGGCTGTACATCCGAAAATTGCGAAACTGATGTTACCTGGCTCATGTTGTTAGACTCTTGAGCTTCAGATAACTGGGCAACATTTGTTAACTGCTCGTTGACTTCAGCTGCTAAGGCACTATTCGCTGCGAAAAATGTGGCAGCTACAATAACCGGACTAACCTTGAAAAGATTCCAGAATCGTTTTGTCATATTTTTCCTTTCACTCACACCTACACAAACCCAGTGATTATAAAATGCTTATAACACTTTATTTTCGGGGATTTTACACACAATCACAGTGATGATTATACCTTTATCCTGTGATTATTACAAGTAAGTTAATTAGCATATTGCCGAACTATGTTTTTTAATTAATTTATTTGGTAAGCGCAAAATAATGCGGCGTTTGTGACCGAAAACAGATAGACACGGAATTTTTTATTTGTTTATCCGTTACCTTAATTGTGCAAGTTTAAGAATAGGTAAGCTTTTAGTAAAATATATAGTTAACTTATTTTTAACAAGACAGAATTCAATTCTGAATTCTGTGCGACTGTTGGATAGCGTACTGGTAGCGAGTCCACCAGCATTTGAATAAACGGGTCTAAGTCCCACAATAAATCTAAGATTGAGTGGTCAACAAGAGAATGGCAGGTCTGAATCCTTGACTCAAAGATTGCTGAATCCTGAATTCTTTTTCAATTGGTATTTTCTGAAGACTAAGTAAATAGGCGCAAATAATTAGAAAATACAGCAGTTTGCGATGCGCTTATTTTGGCTGGATTTAGATCCCTGACTGATTTAACAAGTCGGGGATCTGAGCAGCACATCAATTAAGAGCGTTGACCGGTGACAATATATGCTACCCTCTGACCGATATTAGTGGCATGATCTGCCATGCGTTCCAAACAACGAATTGCCAGTGCTAATAGTACAATTGGCTCGACCACACCAGGCACATCTCGTTGTTGAGCTAAAGTCTGATAAACGCGATCGTAAGCATCGTCTACAGTATCATCTAGGTGCTTTAAACGGCGTCCGCTTGCTTCATCTAAATCTCCCAAAGCCTTCAAGCTAGTTGCTAGCATGGCCTGCGCGTGAAGGGACATAACCTCAATGTCGGGCATTGACGTATGAGGCTCATAAGGAAAAATTTTAATCGCAATCTCAGCTAAATCCTCAGCATAATCGCCAATGCGCTCTAAGTCTCGCACCAACTGCATAAAGGCACTTAAGCAGCGCAAATCTGGGGCTGTAGGCGCTTGTAGCGTCATAATCGCCGTACAGTCTGATTCAATTTGACGATAAAAGCGATCAATCTTTTTATCTAATCGAGGAAGTTCTTCAGCTGCTGTTAAGTTACGAGCAAATAACGCTTGGTGGCTGAGGCGAAATGATTGTTCTACCAAAGCACCCATACGTAATACATCCCGTTCTAAGCGCCTAATGGCGCGTGCGAGTTGTGGTCTTTGAGGATTGGGACTATAATCGACGGCTTTCACACTTGTTGTCTCAAAGGTGAAGATATTATTAACTATAGTCTTGGCTTAAGGAGTTTGCCATAACTTCAGGAAATTGGAGTTGCATCCATGCACCGCCAGTTTCGGGATGGTTCATCGCTTTGATTGAACCACCGTGGGCAATTAGAATTTGCTCAACGATCGCTAATCCTAATCCATTTCCAACGATCGCTCCTATGGAGTTACTATCTTGTGGGGAATGGGTTCGCGCTTTATCTCCTCGATAAAATCGCTCAAAAACGTGGGGTAAATCGGCCTCAGAAAACCCAACTCCAGAATCAATAAGATTTATTTCCAAGATTGGGGAAGCAGCATCGCCCTCATTATTATTCGTTGATTGGATTTTCGCTTCGACGTGAATGCTTGTACCAGGAAGACTGTACTTAATGCTGTTGTCTAGCAAGTTGAGAAAAACTTGGTAAATACGGGCTTGATCTGCCTTAATCCAAAGATTTTCTGGGCCAGAATAAGAAAAAGACAGATGTTGGCGCCCTGCCAAGGGTTCTAGTGTTTCCCAAACAGATGCAATGAGCGATCGCAATTCTACAACTTTGGTTTGTAATTGCATCGTTGGGTTTGCTTCCATTTGAGTGAGGTCTAGCCAGCTTTGCACTAAGTTAATTAGCCGATCAACTTCCTGCATCAAGCGGTTAACCCAACGATTTAAAGGTGGTTCCAAGCGGGTTTGTAAAGTTTCCGCAACCAAGCGAATCGAAGTCAGTGGCGTTCTGAGTTCGTGTGCTAAATCAGAAAAAGAGCGATCGCGTACTTGATTTATATCCAATAGGGGTTGACGATTTTCTAAAAATACTCCCACTTGTCCATTGGGTAAAGGCAAGCTAGATGCCCGCAAAGCCAAAGATTTTCTTGCTGCCATCTCTGCCGCATCATCACAAGATGGGTGAAATATCCATTCTCCCGTCTGTGGTTTTTGCCAATCACGAGTTTGCTCAATTAAATGGTCAAGTTCATAAGACCTTACCAACTCTAGTAACAAGCGCACCTGTTCTGGTTGCCACCTTTGCAAATACAAAATTTCCTGCGCCTGTTGATTGCACCACAGCAGTTGATTTTCCTCATCCACCTGCAAATATCCCACTGGCGCAAAATCTAGCAGGTCTTGGTAAGTTTGCAACGACTGCTGCAAATCTTGCCGCTGCTGCTTCACCATTGCTATTTCCTGCCGCAACCCAGGAATCAGCAGCAGTCCCATCTTATAAGAATGGGGGGTTAACGGTCGGATTAAGCGCCCCAGGTAGCGGTTAAGTTGAACTTGTTGCCAAATCCAAAACCCAATGCCTACCGCTAAACCCAGAAAAAATCCCAATAAAAGCATTTGAGTTGTTAGTTTTTTGGTGACTATTAAAAACTAACAACTATCCAAACTAATTATCCAAACCTATAGCCAAAACCTCTTACAGTCACAATATATTCGGGATGACTGGGATCTTGCTCTAATTTTTCGCGCAACCAGCGAATATGAACGTCTACAGTTTTACTATCGCCGACGAAATCTGGGCCCCAAACCTGATCGAGCAATTGTTCCCGTGACCATACCCGTCGGGCGTAACTCATAAACAGTTCTAGCAGGCGGAACTCTTTGGGGGAAAGACTTACCTCTTGACCACGAACCAGCACCCGGCATTCTTGGGGATTCAAAGTGACATCCTTGAATTTTAATACTGGTAGTTGTGGTAAATTACTTAAACGTTGGCGGCGGAGTAAAGCCCGACAACGAGCCACTAACTCGCGCATACTAAATGGTTTAGTCAGGTAGTCGTCTGCTCCCACCTCTAATCCCAGAACTCGGTCAGTTTCACTACCCTTAGCACTGAGCATTAAAATAGGTACTGGGTTGCCTTGATGACGCAGCAAACGGCAAATATCTAGCCCATTGATTTGCGGCAGCATCAAATCAAGAATGACCAGATCAAAGGGAGGTTCCCCAGAATTGGTTTCAAAACTTTTGAGATACTCTATAGCTGACCGCCCATCGGGAGCAGTTATCACCCCATAACCTTCTTCTTCCAGAGCTACAGCTAGCATTTCCTGGATTAATTCTTCATCTTCTACTACTAGAATACGGCTGGTTTGCCCAATGTCCGTTCTAGCAGAATATTTGGTCGATTCAGTGGTATACATTGATATCACAAAAGTCTGGGACTGTGCTTGTATCAATTAGGATGATGAGTCTATTATCTCGCCTAACTGTAACCGCGCTTCTACTAGGGTTAATTCTTTTAGATTTTCTTTACAAAGAGTAACATACACCACAACGGACTCATAAAGTATCAAACAGTGTGGCTGCAAGCTTGTAATAGTTTTTTAATTAGGGACTTTGCATTTTCAAATTCCTAAATAGCCTCGATTCTGTCCTAAAAATAGGGAAAGCATTTTCTGACGGAATTGCACGAATGGTTGTCTTGACAAGAGCAGATTAAGTTAGGTATATTTATTTTAGTACAAAAGTACTATAAATTGAAGGAAAAATATACCTAAAAAACATAAGGACATATATGTGGAAAATTCGTATACCACCTAAGTGTCCTCTGTTGATCATTTCAGTATTTCCACCGCGTTAAAAATGTTGATTTAAAAGCTACCCTGATGTCTGCATAGGGTAGTCCTTGGTATGGCTTGCTACCCAATAAATCATTTGCCTATTGAAGGGAGTTGGAAGATGACTACAGTTGGAGTCAAGGACAGCAAACAACAACTAATGCAAGCATTTCAACAAATTATTATCCAAAGAAAAAAGCTGGAATCTAAAATAGCAACCAAACAAGAGGAAGCAGAAAAGGCAAAAAGTCAAGAAATACTGCAAGCGGCTTCTGCATATACCGTTGATAGTATTGTCAAAGGTTTGGCTGATTTACAATTGGAATTTGGCAGTATTCTCAATGCATTATCTGAAAAACTAGCTCAGGAAAATTCCAAGTTAGATGAATTGAACCGAGCTATAGAAATTGAAACTCAACGCCTACAAGAGCTTCAACAAATCAGAGTTGTAGCAGATACTCTAGACGTTTTAAGCCAAGAACACCAAGAAAAATTAAAAATCCTTGAACAAGATACTATCAGCAAAAGAGAAGCACTAGAAAAAGAAATTACAATCAGGCGGAAAGAATGGCAAAAAGAGCAGTCAGAGTATGAGGAAAAGCTCCAAGAATATAACAATTTATTAGCCAAAGATCGTCAGCAAGAACAAGAAGAATCTCAGTATAAGTTAGAAACTACTCGTAAACTAAATACAGACAGCTACGAAGCAATAAAGCGCCAACAACAAAGAGAAATACAAGAAAATTCTCAAAAGAAAGATAAAGATTGGGCAGAACGAGAAAAGATATTTGCTGAACGGCAACCACTCTTTGCAGACTATGAACAAAAGGTAAGTACATTTCCTAATGAACTAGAAGAAGCCGTTAAGAAAGCTAGAGAAGAAGCAATTAAAGAAACAAGCCAAAAAGCTAAAATTGAGGCTGATTTATTTGAGAAGGAATGGGAATCTAACAAACAGAGTTATGAACAGAAAATTCAATCTCTGGAAGAAACAATTAAGAAACAGTCTGAGCAAATAGAAGGCATTTCTGCTCAATTGCAAACTGCACTAAAACAAGCACAAGACTTAGCTATGAGGGCTTTTGGTAGTTCTAATCTTAAATAGTTTTGAGTCTGTAGCATCTTAACCATTTTTAATTCCTGAAGAGGAGGTTTGTTGTGGTGGTAAAAAAACCGACTGATAAGAATACTAAAGTAGAAATTCTTCAGGCGTATGAGGAGTTAGCTAAAGAGAAAGCAGCGCTGAAATCAGAACTCGATCAAGTTGCCAAAGAAAACCAATCTGGAACTAAAGAACAGCCTAAATTAGAGCAAAAAACACCTATGAATCAGCTTTCTAGTGTCCAACAAAAGATGAACAATACAATTGAAAGCTTGGCGAAGATTCAATTAGGTTTTGGCAGTGCTGCTAATGAATTATCAGAACAGCTAACCACAAAAGCCTCTAAATTGGAAGAAATCAGACGAACTTTAGAAGAAGAAATCCAACAACTAACACAGTTGCACAATTTAGAAGTTTCTGATGATATCTTGGATACTCTCATCCAAGCCTATGAAGATAATACTAAAGCTTATCAGGAAGAATATAGCCAGCGTTCTGAAGTATTATTTCAAGAAATATTAGAGCAAAGGAATACTTGGGGAAAAGAACAAGAGGAACAGCAACGGGCGATAAAAGAACGGAATGAAAACTTGCATAAAACTCGACAACGTGATGCGTCAGAGTATAAGTATAATTTAGAACTCCAGCGGCAACGAGAAAGTGACGAATACGAACAAGGGCAGAAAGCACTATATAAGCAACTGGAAGAATTATTACAAGAAACGGAAAAACAGTGGGCTGAAAGGGAGAAAGCAATTTCTGAGAGAGAAAAACAATTTGAAGAGTTAAAAGCCAAGGTAGAGGCTTTTCCGAAAGATAAAGAAGCAGCTATAAAAAAAGCTACAGAAGAAGGCAAAGGCATCGCCCACTACCAAGCTAAAGTAAAATCTGATTTATGTTCTAAAGAAGTGGAAGGGCAAAAGCGTTTTTATGAACAAAGACTACAATCTCTAGAACAAACTATTACTAATCAAGAGACGCGGATTCAAAATCTTTCTAAACAACTTGAATCGGCTCTCAAACAAGTTCAGGATTTGGCAGTTAAAGCTATTGAAGGTACTTCAAATGTTAATTCATATCAGGCAATCAAAGAAATAGCTTTGGAACAGGCAAAGACTCAAGCAAAAAATAAATAAGCTGATTTATTTTTGATGTTTCTTGTAGAGACTTAATTTAAGTCTCTACAAGAAACTATAAAGCTTTCTATTCGGTTTTCTTTGGTTTTTTGATGTCTGGGGGAGGTTGTAATTTCTTCTTCTTTGTTGCGCTAGCTTGTGTTTGCTTGAATGCTTTATTGGAATTTTGTTCTTGACTAGACATAATACTAAATTTTAAAATTTACTACAGTATTATCTACACCACGGGTATTGTTGATTACAGAAATATATCACATAAAATTTATGTTTAACTAAAAAAGTGGTTCTATCCCTCCCACTCTTCAAAGGGATGGAATTCCCGCCGATTTTCGTTTAATACAAACACCTAAAATTTTTGCAGTGTAAAGTTTTTTAACATTGCAAGTTATATGCGATCGCTAAATCGCAGTTCTAGCGAGCAAACAAAACTTATTGACAATAATGGCAATAAGCTCAGTATATTTGGGTTTAAACGCTTTGATCGCCCCCCATAAATGATAAAAAGCATGAAGTGCTTATCAAAACTGAGTTTTGGCTGTTTTATCAAAATTCAGGGGTTGACTCGATAGCTGAGAAAGTTTTAAGGGGGTTGGGGATTGGGTACTAGGATTGAAAATTAGGTATTTACTAGAGTGAAAATTATTCTCTAGTTCCCAGTTCCTAGTCCCTAGTTCATAGTCTCCAGTAAAAATGCCTAATCAAGTTTGGTTATCACAATTGCAAAAACACCGAGCGATCGCAGTCATCCGCGCCCCTAAAATCGAATTGGGACGGCAAATGGCAATGGCTGTAGCATCTGGGGGAATGCAGCTAATTGAGATTACCTGGAATAGCGATCGCGCTGGGGAATTGATCAGTCAATTACGTTCGGAATTACCAGCCTGTATCATTGGCACTGGTACGCTATTCAATGTGCAGCAGCTACAAGAAGCGATCGCATCTGGGGCGCAATTCCTCTTCACACCCCACGTTGATCCAGCAATGATTCAAGCAGCAGTAGAAAAAAATGTGCCTATTATACCAGGAGCTATGACTCCTACAGAGATTGTTACCGCCTGGAGTCAGGGTGCTAGTTGTGTAAAAGTGTTTCCCGTGCAAGCATTAGGAGGGGCTGAGTATATCAAAAGTTTGCAAGGGCCGCTGAGTCAGATTCCCTTAATTCCTACTGGCGGCGTCACACTCGAAAATGCTAAAGAATTTTTACAAGCCGGAGCGATCGCTGTAGGTTTGAGCGGTGAATTATTTCCTCAAAAGCTTGTCACAGAGAGAAATTGGGAAGCGATCGCATCTGGAGCAAAAAAACTAATGCGACAGTTAAGTTAACTTAGAATCAAATCATCAAAACTTAACGTCTATTAAAGTAATAGATAGGGAAATAAAAGTGAAAGCTGATAAGTTTCTCAAGACTTCATGATTTGAGTGTGAGTGTATCTAAAATGAAAAAACTGATTTATTCTGACTGGGTGCGTCGCTTACAAATACTCCTCACTGGTACAGCATTGTCCTTAAGTGTTTTTACTACTACTGGAACTAGTGAAGTTTGGGCGAATTCCAAAAATCAAGTGATTGCACAAAAAATCCAGACATTGCAACAATCGGATCGGCGCTGGATTCAAATTAATCTTTCAAAGCAACGATTAATAGCTTGGCAAGGTGACAAAGTTGTTTATGGAAGTGCTATTTCCTCTGGTAAAAAATCCACTCCTACTCTTGTTGGTACTTTTAATATTCAATCCAAGTTCAAAACTACGCGGATGCGGGGAAGGGGTTACGATGTTGCCAACGTTCCTCATGCGATGTTTTATCAAGGTAATTACGGTATTCACGGAGCTTATTGGCATAAGAGATTTGGAACTCCAGTAAGCCACGGGTGTGTAAATCTTGCACCTAAACATGCTAAATGGCTATTTGAGTGGGCATCAGTAGGGACACCAGTAGTTATCCATAAATAGTAAGTGAAGCAGCCAGAAGGCAATTTAAGCAAAACTAGAAATAACAACAAATCAAGATAATTTAAGTGATTCCCAGCAAGATTTTATGCTGGGAATCTTCGGAGTCGGAATTACTGAAGTTGAAATAAAATATAGAAGAGGGTATTCAAGAATTTACCCAAAAGATAAGCGTAAATCCTGACAATTCTTGTGTGAAATTACAAATGCAAATATGAATTTGGGGAAAGTTTGCATTTAGGTATTGGTCATTGGTCATTGGTTATTAGTCATTGGTCATTGGTCATTAGTTAGGACTCATCATTTATCAAGGACAAATGACAAAGGACAAGTGACAAATGACTAATGACCAAATTGGACGCAGATTAGCTTAGGAATTGTCTTAAGAAGCATTAGCGGATGAATTGCGTAAATCCTCCACAGAAAGGAGTAATAACTCTGGAAATTTGTAGTTTTCCAGACAATTACTTCACTTCATAATTTTTGCGTAGTTTAGAAGGTGAGGCATAATGCAATCTTGGATTCGCAGTGGTAAGATTCGTTCCTCAGGGAATTTTTGTACAGGCGTGGCGCTGATGGTGGCAACTCTATTTTCTTGGTCATCACCTTTAGCAGGTACACCCAACTTGACTACAGCAACAGCTGCGCCAGTGAATGAAAACAGCATCACTGCATCTAATATCAGGCAAACATCCCAACCTCGCTGGATTGAAATTGACTTGTCAGAGCAACGCTTACGTGCATGGGAAGGTAATAAACTTGTTTATTCATACCGCATTTCTGGAGGTAAGCGATCGACTCCCACACCCATAGGTAAATTTCGGATTAATTCTAAGTATCGCACTCACCGAATGCGAGGCAGGGGCTATAATATTCCTGACGTTCCTTACACAATGTATTTCTACAGAGGCTACGCCATCCACGGCGCTTACTGGCATAATCGTTTTGGGACTCCAGTTAGCCACGGTTGTGTAAATTTACCTGTTCAGCAAGCTCGCAATCTTTACAACTGGGCTAGGAATGGAACTTTAGTAGTGGTGCGGAAATAATTCGTAATTCGTAATTCGTAATTAAGAGTTTTAATAACGAATTATCGTGAAGATGAATTAATCATTGTGGCAATTCTTACCTGTCCATATATCCAGGTAAGAATTGCCAAGTGTGACGCACTCTACATCACTGCTAGACTAAAAACACATCTTCGAGGGATTTAGGAGCTATGAGCTACTCAACTACTCAACTACTTACCCTGGAGGAGTTTCTGAAGCTCCCAGAATCAAAACCTGCGAGTGAATATATTAATGGTGAGATTATCCAAAAGCCAACGCCGAAAGGGAGACACAGCCGCTTACAAGGTAAACTATGTGCTGTTGTTAATGAAGTCGTGGAGAATCGGAAGATTGCCTATGCGTTTCCTGAATTACGGTGTACTTTTGGCGTAGGCGTAGCCCGCCGTAGGTATCGCTCAATTGTACCTGATGTAGCTGTCTTTCAGTGGGAACGCATACGTTTCACCGTTGATGATGAAGTACCTGATAATTTTGAACTTCCGCCAGACTGGACGATTGAGATTCTATCGCCAGAACAAAAACCTAACAAAGTAATTGGGAACATTCTCTACTGTCTAAAGTATGGCACCCGCCTTGGATGGTTTCTTGACCCTGATGATTTCAGTATCTTGGTATTTCTACCACGGCAGCAGCCAGTGCTACTTCAAGGAGAAGACTTTTTGCCTGTATTACCAGAAATTGAACTTGCACTAACCGTCAATCAAGTTTTTGGATGGTTAAAGATGGGTGGCTAGAAATAACTCGACTGGAATTAGAAGGAGTTACGGCATAACATACCTACAAAAATTTGATTTTTACTTTATCGAGGATGTTGGAGACAGATAGCGCAGCGTTAGCGAGTCCGCGAGCGTCGGGCAGTCAAGAGTAGAGGAAAACTGCCCGACGCTCCTCTCCTGAGCTACCGCTGCGCTATCTGTAACAGCCCGCAACCTAATGGAGCAAGGGTTTAAGACAAGAACTCCAAAAATTCTAGTTTTGTGGCTCTTTTTCAGGAGGGGTTTGAATCCTATAAGTGAAAAAACCTCCTGCCTCCTGCCTCCTTCAAAAATAACCTTTAGCTCAACTGTGCCACAAGTTGATTCTCCAAAAGTGTGTCATTTGTTAACAAGTCTTCAACGGTGATTCGCAAAAAGCGTTGTTCATCAACTTGAAAGAGGATTTTGATGCGATCGCTTCCAGGATATCCGGCTGGTGTTAGTTGGGCAATTGTCCTCGCGCCTTCTTGATCGTTGAGGGGTTTGACACTGGTTTCATTACCATCTAGACGACGAGTAATTAAGCGATCGCCATCAAAATAAACTTCGGTGTTACCTGTATCTGCTCCCAATTCTCCCATAATTAACTCAATGCTGGGTTGATTTTCTACAGAAGCGCCTAAGACTAATTCCACTGGCTGACTCATTGGGTATGCCTGTCCAGCTTTAATTAAAGAATGCCATTTGTGACGCTGGTTGCGGCGATCCCAGTAGCGGATACCATAACTATGGTAGAGAAAGTCTTTGATTTGTATCCCTTGGGCTAACTGTAATGCACCTTGAGCGATCGCTTCAAAGGGACGTTCGCAACGGATTTTTTCTGGCTCAAAATACTGTTTAATCCATGTCTGCACTGCCGGCAATTGCACAGTTCCACCAACTAACAAAACTGCATTAATATCTGGAAGTTCTATCCCTTGGCGTTTTGCTTGTTGCAACAGTGTCGTCATCGACTCATCTAGTAACTCAAAAAATGCGTGTTCTTTGAGAATATCTTCAAAAGTATCGCGGTTTAATTCTAGTTCATAGCTTTCAAATGTCTCATCATCAAAATAAACTTCACTCGCTTGATTTTGAGTTGATAGCTGAATTTTTACCCGTTCTGCCAATCGTGTTGTCAAGGGACTTACCGCCAACTCTTGAGTTTTGGCAAAGTAATCTACTAACCAATTATCAATATCAGTACCGCCCAGATTTTGCCCAGCTTTCGCCAGGACACGGGCGGTTTTAACTTTTTGTTTTGAATCTTCAGCCAGGGACTTATTACCCCACTTGAGGATAAATCCCAACGGCTTGGTGGTTGCTTGCACGCCTTGATCTAACCGCACAAGGGACAAATCCAAAGTACCGCCACCAAAGTCAATTACCAAGAGAATTTCTTGATCTGCCAAGCCATAACCCAAGGCGGCGGCTGTGGGTTCATCTAGCATTCGCACCTGTTCGACGGGAAGGGATTGACAAACGTTTCCCAACCAATAGCGATAGGCTTCAAAACTGTCTACGGGTACGGTTAACACCAGAGAATCTAAGCCACCTTGCAGGGGTGCTAGTTCCTCAATTACTTTGGTGAGAAACCATTGCCCGACTTGTTCAAAAGTGACAATTTGCCCATCTAGTTCGGGTAAGAAACCTTGAATATTTGCACCAATACCGCGTTTGAAGCTGCGGAAAAATCGCGTTTCGCCTTTGAGATCAAGACCGCGATCGCGTACTTGTTGCCCAACTAAGACTTTATTTTGGGTTGCGTCTTCAACATAAACCAAGCTGGGAATCAGTGGCGGATTGAGACTTTGTTTAATTGATAAGCCTGGTAGAGTCAGGGTTTCTGGCTGCTGGGTGACAGGGTTCCAACGAGCAATGACTGTGTTGCTAGTACCAAAATCGATTGCGATCGCCATATTTTATATTTATTCTCTCGCATGAAGATGCCAAAGCTGCTTTATCTGTGATTATTCTCTATAAGCTACCAAGAAAGCAAATGCGCCCATAGGCATACTTCTTTGCATCCCAACCCAGATATCGATTCAGTCTGTTGCAGCTAAGTGTTAGCACAGTTAGAACCAAATACAACGATGTAGAAGCAGTTATTACCTTTGATTTAGCCCTACCTATAGATCCAAAAAATCCAGGAATTCAAGTCATTCTAGATAACGAAGGAAAAATAAAAGAAATCAAACCTTCAATATTCTCATAAGGGGTATATGTAGTATGGCTGTTGCCCGTTATGCAACAGCGACTTCTCTAATATCTCAATTGGTTGCTTAAATAAAGCGGTATAAAACATATTTTAACGAGCAGATACAGTGTTTTTACATAGGTATTAAAATATTATATTTTCTTCGTAAAAAAATTATTAGCCAATTGTCTTTTCCAAAATGTCGCGGATATAACTGAGATGTATTTGAATTTTGCTGTAATTCTCGATAAATCAAAATGAATCTTGAAAAAGTTGCATCTTCCACTCCGGAAATAGGGGTACATAATTATTCAAATGTAATGATTCCATCTGAGGATGCGGGATTATCTCTGATGTCCTTAGTGTCTAGTTCAAAAGCAGGAACTGGATCAGCTTTACCAGGATATTTGTTAGAGGCTGTAGACTTAGCTCATGAACAGTTCAGCCAATTTATTGCTAGTCCTGACCTTGATTACAACATGAATCTGGTTTTTGATAATAACTGGGATCGACAAGCATTTCAAAAGGTAGTTCAAGATGTCAAGCAAAGCGGTTTCAGGAATCTTGTTGAAATTGATGTGCTGACAGGAATACAGTTGAATGGTGCAAATGCTAGTTTTGCTCAAGAAACAAATACTATTTATTTTTCTGAAGACTTCTTATTAAATAACGCCAGTAATACTGAAGCAATTACTGCTGTTTTTCATGAAGAGTTCGGTCATTGGCTCGACTCCAAAATTAATACTTTTGATGCATTAGGGGATGAGGGTGAACTGTTCCAAAAGATAGTGCATAATGAGTCTTTGAATGCGGATAATCTGTTTCTGTTGAAGACTGAGAATGATCATTCAACTATTGTTATAGATGGCAAGAGTTTATCAATTGAAATGTCTAACTCCGATTTTGATGGAGATGGTAAGTCAGATATTCTTTGGCGCAATAGCAATGGGCAGATAGGAACTTGGTTGATCAATGGTTCTTCTGTTAAGGCTGGTGCAAATATTGGGAACCCAGTGGGTCAGGAGTGGCAGATCCAAGGAACGAACGGTGTAGATAATACTACTGCTTTACTGACGCAGCCAGTAGGATTGGACTACTTTAAAACTCGCCCTGAGTTCTACACAACAGGTAATATATTTTGGAAGAACAATTACGCACCTATAGGGCTGCAAAATCCTGATAACACAGGGACAGAAGGAAATTGTACTTGGTACGCTCATGGTCGTTTAAAAGAACTGGGTGGTAATGCTGCTGCGCTTAATTCAATGTCTGGTAATGCTAATCAGTGGCATAATCAGCTTTCCAATGGAGCGACCATTGTAGATAGTAATGATGTGCAATTTGGTGATATTGCACAATGGACAAGGAATGGTATGAATCATGTGGCTGTGGTTGAGCGTGTTTATATTGATAGCTCTGGTGTTAAAAAAGTTGTAGTTTCAGAGTCTCACTATAGAACAAATTATGATGGCGGAGGAGAAGGTACACTACATCGAATTTTTGAGTATCGTGCGGATAACCCTGACAGATATATTAGAGTACCTAGAGCTTAATGCTTAAAGATTAGGGCTGAGATAGAGAGCGATCACTTTTCTATTCTCATAGGTTTATACCAATTCTATAGGGCTTGAGTAGCAGGTGAACCGAAAACCGGGATAAGCTTGAAAGTCTTATTAGATAAGGATTATATCCAGAACTAAGGCCATTGACGCTCTGCTTATTATTGAGTCACTACTCAACGCGCTGTGACTGCGTTGCAAAATGTCAATAAAACAACGTAAGTGACCAAAAAGCTGATTATTTCGTTCACCAATCCAGGCGATTAACCCAGACTTATGAATAAGACACATAGCAAATCTACTTACATAGATTATATTGTTAAACTTCCTAAGCGATCGCTGGAGGAGTTTTGCCGCTGGGTGTACCGCTTCATGGACAATGCTCAGTTTATCTCTCCTCAATATCTAGCTGAACAACACCAGAAATTTGCTCGTGCATTAATAGATCGGTATTCTTCCAAAGCCACATAAATCAGGATTATTGGCCCACATGACTTTATACTCGGCGAAAGTAAAAGTGGAGGCACTGGCTAATTAGTACAGAAACCCAATCTAACCCGAAATTTCGGGTTAGTGGTAGTTCATGCTCAATCTTTATGCCGTAACTGCCATACTGCACCGAAAGCGGCCCCAGCCCCAGCTACCAATCCGGTACTCATTCCTTGGATAGTTTTTTGAGTTGGATCTTGGGTTAGGCATTCACTGGTAACTTTACTGTCTCCCAAGCAGAGATTACTTTCTGCCCAACCAGCAGTACCTCCTAAAATTACACCAGTCATACTACAGGAAATAATTAGCAGCAAAAGACGTTGTGTTTTTCTAGCCATAGATAGATGTGTCAGAAGGAAGATAGTAGTTTCTCTCAACTACTTTACACATCCATGCAGCAAATGTCAGCTGGTTTATGGCTGGCGAGTCCAAGCTATTCGCCTTGCGATAGTGGGTAAGCCAGTTAGTAGTAAGCACTTGAGTCCTTAATTTTCTAAGCACTAAAGTGCTTACTACAAACCCTGAGTTCTTGCCTCATGATGCTCAAAAAAGCATCTACTCAATCTTCAAGTTGAAAGGTAAGCGGGCGTAAATTCCCTGTGGATCGTTCATCCTTTGCAGAATCTCTACTTCTTGTTGCAATTTCTGGAATTCAGTGGTGAGAGGATTGGCTGATTTGGGTTGCGCCGCCTCAATTCCTAAAGCAGTCTGCGCTTCTTCTGTTACACGCCCGAAAAAGCGTTCTCCGAAGCTGCTAGTGCGGGGATATTCTTGCACTTCCCAGTCTTCTCCTAGTTTCGCCTGCTTGGCAGCATAAGCGATCGCAGTATTCAAACCACCAATTTCATCCACCAAACCAATTTCTTTGGCCGCCACACCTGACCAAACCCTTCCTTGGGCAATTTCTGCCACTTTTTGTTCTGGGAGTTTGCGACCTTGAGAAACTTTATTCAGAAACATATTATAAATGCGGTTAACACTGCGCTGATAAAGTGCCAACTCTTGAGGCGATTTCGGACGCGAAACTGTTTGACTATCAGCATAGCGTGCGGTTTTCACCGAATCCCAGGTAATGCCATTATCATTAGCCAGTTTTTGCCCATTAAATAGCACTCCAAACACACCTATTGAGCCTGTGATGGTATTTGGTTCGGCAAAAATGCGATTTGAGTCGCTAGCAATCCAATAACCACCAGAGGCGGCAATATCACCCATTGAGACTACAACTGGTTTTGCCTCACGAGTTAATTTCACTTCTCGCTGCATGACTTCAGATGCGGTAGCGCTACCACCAGGACTATTAATTCGTAATACAACCGCCTTCACATCCTGATCTTGTCGCAGTCTGTTGAAGATTTTGGCAAAGCGATCGCCTCCTACTTGCCCAGTTTCTCCTTTACCATCGACAATCTCGCCTTCAGCATAAACAATAGCAATTTGATTTTTTGAGCTACGTTCTACACCCAAAGATTTTCCGGAAACTTGGGCGTAGCTATTCAGGCTAATTTGACGAAATGTTTTGTCTTCTTTATCGCTATCTGTCAACTTTTTGAGGTCAGTTACCACTTCATCGGGGTATTGTACTTGATCAATTAAACGGCTGGTTTTGGCTTGTGTGGCTTCTAGTAGCGCCTGATTATCTGCGATCGCTTGCAACTGTTGAGGTTCAATTTTCCGACTTGCGCCTACAGCAGTGCGCCACTCTCCCCAAACATCATCTAACAATTTCTGAGTTTGTTCGCGGTTTTCTGGACTTAACTTTGTCAAGAGAAACGGTTCAACTGCTCCCTTAAATTTCCCCACTCGCACGACTTGAATACCAATGCCATATTTCTGCAATGCTCCCGCTAAGAATACTGGTTGTGAACTCAAACCGTTGACTTCCATCATTCCTAGAGGATTAAGTACAATGGAATCTGCCACTGAACTAACGTAATATCCTTTTTCACTCCAATCACTGCCATAGGCGACAATTTTTTTTCCAGCAGCGCGAAACTCTTCCAGTGCTTTCCGAATTTCTTTCAGGGAAGCGTAGCCGACATCACTAGCTTGGCTTGCGCTTGTCGCATCCAGGTAGATCCCGATAATTCGCGGATCGCGTCGAGCCTTTTCCAAAGTTTCCACAACTTTGCGGAGTGTTATTCTTTCTTCATCCACACCTGATATTGTGTTTTGAAACAGTTGGTCTGAACTAGGTTCGCCATCAGTAATTTTCATTGACAAGTCAAAAACCAGCACTGACTTATCTTTCACATTTGGCCCAGTATCTTTAGAGGAGGTAGCAGCCAATATCAGGAGAAACAGTCCAGTAGTTCCCAAACCACTGAAAATAATTAGTCCTAGTAAAGTGCCAACTAAACTAGCAAAAGTTTGTTTAATAAAGTTAGTCATTAGTCATTGGGCATGGGGCATTGGGCATGGGGCATTGGGCATTGGTCATTCACAAAGGACAAATGACTAATGACTAATGACCTACTTAATTTATTCTATGCGCTGTAAACTTCCAGAGTGCTTTAACTGATACAAGGTGGTGTTGCCAGTGCAGAATAAGACTGTGGTGATTTCGGCGATTAATACTTCAGCAAGTTCCGCAACTGCTGTCTCTGATGTTGCTGCTGCTTGCAAAAAAGGCATTGCTAAACCAGCTATATCTGCTCCCAAGGCGATCGCAACTGCAACATCCAATCCATGACGCAAACCTCCTGAAGCAATTAAGGGGACATCTGGTGCGAGCGCTCTAATAGTTGTAATGCACTCTGCTGTCGGTAAACCCCAATCGGCAAATGTCATCCCTAAGCGACGTTGCAAAGGATTTTCTGCCCTTTCACTTTCTACTTTTGCCCAAGAAGTACCTCCCGCACCCGCCACATCAATGGCTGCTACTCCAGCGGCAATTAGTTTCTGTGCAATCGCTGCTGAAATGCCGTTACCTACTTCCTTCGCAATCACTGGCACTGGTAGTTTACTGCATAAATCAGATATTTTGTCAATCAAGCCCCGAAAATTAGTATCACCTTTGGGTTGAATGCACTCTTGTAGAGGGTTGATATGTAAAATCAGGGCATCAGCCTCTAGGATATCAACTACGCGCAAACATTCATCTAAGCCATACTTGTAGTTAAGTTGCACAGCGCCTAAGTTGGCAAATAACAGAACATCGGGCGCATACTTGCGGACAGCAAAAGTATCAGCTACTTGGGGTTTTTCTACCGCTACTCGCTGGGAACCAACACCCATTGCAATTTTGTAGTGTTGCGCGACTTGGGCCAAACGTTGGTTAATCATTGCGGCTTGTTCTGTTCCGCCAGTCATGGAAGAAATTAATAAGGGTGCGCCAAGGTGTTTCCCCAGGAAAGTTGTGCTGACATCAATATCGTTGTGGTTTAGTTCGGGTAAGCAAGAATGGGTGAAACGATAACGTTCCAGTCCATTGGTGATTTGATGAGACTGAACATCTTCCTCTAAGCAGATCCGAATGTGATCCGCTTTGCGATTCTGAGTTTGTGCAGAGATGTTGGTAGGGGCGTTCACTGGTGGGTATGGCTAAAAGTATTGGCTTGCGATCGCTATTGTTACATTGTCTGCAACCGTATTTGTATAACAAAAATATTTATTTTCGCTATCTTTCGGGTACGTTACGCTATTGATAACAGAACCATTTCCCCATTTTATGAGTTAATTAATATGGTTTTACAAACAGAAAAGCGCTACTACACCCCAGAAGAATATTTGGAATTAGAAGAGAAGGCTGAATATAAAAATGAATACAGAGATGGAGAAATTATACCCATGACTGGGGGAACAACTAACCACAACAAAATTGCACTTAATTTTTGTCGCAAGTTTCCTCTGACAGTGCAAGGGCAAGATTATGATATTTACATAGGCGATGTAAAATTATCAATACCTCGTCATCGCATTTATACTTATCCTGATGTTATGGTCATCAAAGGTAAGCCTATCTATGAGGGAACAGGTAAAACAATTATCACTAATCCCTTATTAATTGTTGAAGTATTATCAAATTCAACTAAAAATTATGACAAAACAGATAAGTTTAAATATTATCGTTCAATTTCTGGTTTTCAGGAATATATCATGATTGACCAGTATAGTTTTGCTGTGGAACAATTTACAAAGCAAGCAGAAGGTCAATGGATTTTTAAGGAATATGAAGGTGAAGAGGCAGTTTTAGTCTTAGATTCTATTGAATTTCAAATTACCTTGCGTGATATTTATGAACGGGTTGATTTTGAGTTGATTGAGGAATAAAACTCCGATAACATGGGCATCATTCACCGTGAATGATGCCTATTTTTTGCTCATTACGCCGTCTGTGTAGAAGCCACTTTTGAGTCTGCGGTGGATTTTAACCGGGTAATTGTGGCTTTACGAATGCGATCGCTCTTGCGTACTCCGCCTGTCATTTCATATTCCCGGCTGTCTTTGCCATACTTTAACACTACACCACTGACTAAGCGTTCTGAAGTTTCGCGAATGGTCTTTTCAAGGGTTTCTATTTGTTCCTTTGCTGTGTCAATGGCAGTTAGCATCATATTATACTGGTCAATCTGGTTGCGGAGTTGCCCGGTTAACTCGGTTAAATGGTTTAAGCTGATCGAATCACCAAAGTCGAGGCTGGAATCAATCGATTTAAATCCGATTACTCTCTGTTCGGTTTTTTCTAGCACGGTAGAGCTTCTTTTTTGTCGTGGCATCAATGCAGACTTTTTACTAAACTTTATCTTTCTAGAGTGTCTCAATGGGACAGTATAGTGGTTCAGTAAAACTTGCAAAATAAGGTGTTTTTTGTAATAAGATTGGATTGCTGGTTCAGTAATTACACGACAAAAAACTTGTGTTGTGAACGAATAGGGTTGTGTTCTGAACGAATGGGCTTGTGTTGTGAACGAATAGGGTTGTGTTCTGGACGAATGGGGTGGTGTTGTGAACGAATGGGGTTGTGTTCTGGACAAATGGGGTTGTGTTCTGAACGAATGGGGTTGTGTTCTGAACGAATGGGGTTGTGTTCTGAACGAATGGGGTTGTGTTCTGAACGAATGGGGTTGTGTTCTGAACGAGCAAGAGAGACGCGATAAATCGCCGTCTCTACAAGGCGTTTTTGTCATCTATTATAATTTTTATCAAAAAACCCTATCCGAACCGGATTGCACGCAATCGAGAAACGTAACAAATAGACCATACATCTTGTAGAGACGCGATTCATCGCGTCTTCTTCATCCCACAATTCATCGCGTCTTAAACCAAGGATGTGTTGCAATCATTAATTAAATTGTTATTAGATTTTTTCACGCAATTAAACTGGATTCCTATATAAATCAACCAATATAGCCACAGCCCATCTCTGCAAGCAAAGAGGGGCTTGTGATATTATTGATCCTCAGAACGGCGATGTTTAGGTAACAAGCTCTTTTTCTGTTTTTCTTGCAAACTGCTGGCTTCTTTTAGGACTGGAATACATTGATTAATCATCCAGATTAAAACCTCGATTGGTGAGTCTCCTTGCTGAATGCGGTTTTCGGCATTTACACCAATTAATATTGTTTGCAGAATTAGCAAGAAAGCGTAGGCGTAGCCCGTCGTAGACATCGCTCTTTGGCTTGCACTTTGACCCTTGTTTTTCATTTCGTACCGCCTGAATGAGTTGTTGAATACAGCATCTCTTTGGGGTGGTGAACGCAATCAAGGCGGATAAAATCTCGTTCAAATCAGGAATACATGGGTTTGGGGTGGTAAATTCAATTAGGGGTAGCCCCAAACTTTTTGGGATTTGTCTTTGACTGTCATGCCAAGAAAGACTTACGGTTCTGAGGTAAAAGCACGGGTGAAGCGCCTTTTAGAGGCTTTAGTTGATTTCGCCAATTGGGAATTTGAAAACAGTAAGTTTGATATTAAGTTCAAGTGGGAAGCAGAAGACAGTGCCAACCCGAAGCTGATAATCGAGACAACTCTGGTAGCTTTGGAATATCTCACAGAAAAAGATAAACATCTAGGCAAGTTTACCAAACCGCAAATTCGAGAAGCGCTGGTTCTGCTGAAAGACTTTTTGAAGATTCTGGAAGATAACCGCACCCAAACTAAGGGTGTTGATAGTTGGCACTTCACCCTGAAACTGTGGTCAAAAGATAAGGAAAAGAACCTGAAGCAATTTGACCAAGCATGGGAAGTTAGTAGACCAGAAAAATCTAAAGCTTTACAAGCGAATTCCCAGAAATCAGACGAGTCTTACTGGCAAGACATCTGCGGCGCTATGCTGGAAAAGCACAAGCGTCTTACCACAAATGAGTTGCTGTTTGCTGATGATGAGATGAAATTTGAGCTAGAGGCAATTCATGTCCCTTTAGCATTGGTAGAGCGTAACAAACCGAAGAAGTGCAGCGAGGATATTTCCGCAGAACAAGGTTCGCGGCTTTATGAACCTAGTTATGAAGAGAAGCAGCGATTTGAACATGAGGCTTTTTTAGAGCAAATTATCGGTGATGGTGTTGGTAAAACTCAAGGACACCGCATCGCTTTAATTGGGGAACCGGGTGCGGGAAAAACTACTCAGTTGCAAACTATAGCTTTTTGGATATTAAACAACAATCTGGGTTTACCAATTTGGATTTCTTTGGCAGACTTGCAAGGAAAGAGTGTAGAAAATTATCTACTGCAAGATTGGCTGAAGAATGCTTTAGCAGTGGTGCGTGTAAAAGAAGAACAGGAAAACGCTTTCGCAGATTTATTCAAAAATAATCGTGTGTGGTTGTTGTTGGATGCAGCAGATGAAATGTCTTCACTCCAACCATTAACTGAGATTTCCCAGCAGTTGACGGGATGGGTGAAAAATGCGCGGGTTGTGCTGACTTGTCGGGTGAATGTTTGGGAAGCAAACGCTAACGCTTTAGAAAATTTTGAGAAGTATCAGTTACTCAATTTTGAATATCCGCAACAAGTGCAAGAGTTTGTTGGGCGTTGGTTTCACAACAAAGATGCAGACAAAGGGGAAAAATTATGGCAGGAATTAGATAAACCTGAACGTCAGCGCATCCAAGATTTAGTTAAAAATCCTTTGCGGTTGGCGCTGTTGTGTAGCACTTGGCAAAGTTCCGATAAAGGTTTACCGGAAACTAAAGCTGAACTTTATCAGCATTTTGTGGAAGAGTTTTACAAGTGGGAAAAGCGCTTCCCTACCACCGAACAGCAGCAAGAGGAATTAAACGCAGCCTTGGGACGTTTGGCAAAACGGGCAATTGATGAAGAAACGTCACGGTTTCGGCTACGACATAAATTTGTGCGTGAGGTAT
Organism: Nostoc sp. CALU 546; assembly: GCF_048836525.1. Classification (NCBI taxonomy): domain Bacteria; kingdom Bacillati; phylum Cyanobacteriota; class Cyanophyceae; order Nostocales; family Nostocaceae; genus Nostoc; species Nostoc sp. CALU 546. The sequence continues at coordinate 1,373 of NZ_JAWJTF010000010.1, read as the reverse complement.
TAGGTGATGCAAAACAGCAAAATTCTTTATTTTGGTTAGCGTTAAAGTTGGGATGGCTAAATAAAGTTGGACTGGCTGCGGAATCACCAAAAGAGAAAGTTTACGCTTTCTACCATCCCACATTTGAGGAATATTTTGCAGCGTTGGCAGTTGATGATTGGCACGAGTTTCTGAATCATGTTCCCGACAACCCTGCGCTAGGTGTTTATCGCATTTTTGCCCCGCAGTGGAAAGAGGTGATTTTGCTGTGGTTGGGACGTGAGGATGTGAGGAGGGAGGAGAAGGAAGAGTTTATTCAGGCGTTGGTGGAATTTGATGATGGGTGCGGAGAATACAGAGCTATTGATAGAGTCACAAGGGGATTTTACGAGTTTCGCGCTTATTTTCTCGCTGCTGCGGGAATTGATGAGTGGAAAAATTCTTGCAACGCAGATGCTATTGTGGCGGAAATAGTTCAATGGCGCTTTGGCGAGTTTAAGGTTGAACAAAACAAGTGGGTAAGATTTCTCGAACCAATCGCAGAGGGAGCAATAACAGCACTGTCTCAGACAAATCGCATAAAAGCGATTGATGTTTTGGTGGAGTTAATCGATCAACCACTACTGGATGATCGTACCCAATGGCAAGTGGCATATAGCTTAGGGAAAATTGGCTCTGAGAACCAAAAAGCGATTGATATCTTGGTGAAGTTAATCAGCAAACTACAACTGGATGATTCTAACCGAAGGCAAGCGGCATCTAGCTTAGGGCAAATTGGCTCTGGCAACCAAAAAGCGATCGCTGCCTTAATCGAGTTAATCGGCAAACCACAACTGGATGATTCTACCCAATTGCAAGCGTCAGAAAGCTTAGAGCAAATTGACCCTGGGAACCAAAAAGCGATCGCTGCCTTAATCGAGTTAATCGGCAAACCACAACTGGATGATTATATCCGATGGCAAGTGGCAGAAAGCTTAGGGGAAATTGACCCAGGCAACCAAAAAGCGATTGATGCTTTGGTGGAGTTAATTGGCAAATCACAACTGAATTATTTTAGCCAAATAAAAGTGGCAGAAAGCTTAGAGCAAATTGGCTCTGGCAACCAAAAAGCGATTGATGCTTTGGTAGAGTTAATTGGCAAACCACAACTGGATAATTTTAACCGAATCCTAGCGGGATCTAGCTTAAGAGAAATTGGCTCTGGCAACCAAAAAGCGATTGATGCTTTGGTAGAGTTAATCGGCAAACCACAACTGGATGATTCTATCCGAAGGCTAGCAGCAGAAAGCTTAGGGCAAATTGACTCTGGCAACGAAAAAGCGATTGATGCTTTGGTGGAGTTAATCGACAATCCACAACTGGATAATTCTACCCGAAGGCAAGCGGCAGAACGC
>NZ_JAWJTF010000353.1:0-1958 GCF_048836525.1 Nostoc sp. CALU 546 | reverse complement strand
TTTACAATGGGCAGATTCAGCCACATTAAATTTAATCCAACTGCTCATAACTGATACCGATAGCAAATATTTTCTATTTATCGGAGCATATAGAGATAATGAAGTTAATTCGGCACATCCTTTAATTCAAAAAATAGAAGAAATTAAAGATAGTGGCACGGTAGTTAATAATGTTATATTACAACCTTTAAATTTAGAAAATGTAACTAAGCTAATTGCCGAAACTCTCCAAGAAGGAGAACCTAAACAGGATGATGGCATTAGAGCATTTAACAATAAAATTATTCAATTAGCCGAACTGATTTATAACAAGACAGGTGGAAACCCGTTTTTTATAACACAACTAATTCAGGCACTTTATCAAGAAAAATTACTAAAATTTGACTTTGCCAATGCTAGATGGCAATGGAGTCTAGAGGATATACAAGCAATTGGAATTACTGATAAAAATGTAGTTGAGTTAGTTGCCAGTAGAGTTGAAAAACTACCAAGTTTAACCCAAGATGTTTTAAAATTAGCAGCTTGTGTGGGTGACAGATTTAGTCTGGATGTTTTATCGATAGTCAATGAAAAATCACCTTCTTTGACAGCTAATGATTTACACTCTGCTTTGCAAGCGGGATTAATTCTACCTTTAAGTGAAGCTTACCGTATTCCTTTAGTTTTTAATCAAGAAGAAGCAGTTAATTTAAATCTCGACACTTCACGGGTAGGTTATAAGTTCTTACATGACAGAGTACAGCAAGCAGCATATTCATTGATTCCAGAAGAACTCAAAAAATCTACTCACCTGAAAATTGGGCAATTGCTTCTCCAAAATACACCTAAAGAGGAAATAGAAGCTAATATTTTTGATATCGTCAATCAGTTGAATGTAGGTATTCTTAACCTGACAGAGCAATCTGAAAAAACTGAATTGGCACGATTAAATTTAATTGCAGGACGAAAAGCTAAAGCTTCTACAGCTTACGAAGCGGCTCTGAAATACTTCACAAATGGGATAAAACTTTTAAATATAGATGCTTGGGAAACTGAATATACCTTAACTATTGGTTTATATGAAGGAGCCGCAGAGGTAGCTTATCTTGGCGGTGATTTTGAGCAGATGCAAGAATGGGCTGAGGTGGTGCAGCAACAAGCCAAAGTCCTTCTAGATAAAGTGAAAGTCTATGAAGTACAGATTATCGCTTCTATCATTCAAAGCAAACAACTGAAAGCCATTCAGATAGCTGTATCAATTCTGCAATTGTTAGGAACAAGTTTTCCAGACGAACCCACATCAACTGATATTCAGCAGGGGATGGATGAAATCGCGGCTTCTTTGAAAGGTAAAGCCATTGCAGATTTAATTAACTTACCATTAATGACTGATCCTAACAAGATTGCAGCTATGAGAATCTTAATGGGAGTTCTCCCGGCGGCTTTTCAAACTGCTCCTGCAATGATGCCAATTATTGTCTGTAAAATGGTCAATTTGTCCTTAAGATATGGAAATACGGCTGTATCTGCTTATGGTTATAGTCTTTATGGATTACTTCTTTGTGGAGTTCAAGGAGAAATTGATTCTGGCTATGAATTTGGTAAATTAGCTTCACGTTTGGTATCACAATTTAATGCTGAAGAACTCAAGGCGAAAATTCTGACGGTTGTTAGCGCTCATGTTATGCATTGGAAAGAGCATGTTAGGGAGACATTAACATCATCAATGGCAGGATATTCTAGTGGTCTGGAAACTGGAGATTTAGAATATGCTGGCTATTGTGGTTACATTTATCCCTATCATTCATTTTGGCTGGGTAAGGAACTTTGGGTTCTAGAAAAAGAACTGATAGCTTATTGTGATTCGCTGAAAAAAATCAAGCAACAAGTCGCTTTTACTTGGAACTCAGTATATTTGCAAACAGTTCTGAACTTGAAAGGAAGTTTTGAAAATGTGGACTGTTTAATTGGAGAAGCTT
>NZ_JAWJTF010000257.1:0-3013 GCF_048836525.1 Nostoc sp. CALU 546 | reverse complement strand
ACCTTTTAAAATAAAAGCATCTTTATGGTCCCAATATTCCTTAAATAAACAAGCGTGTAAACAGCCAACCGCCTTCTATCAATACGGTAGTCTCCCCAAAACGCTGCTAACCCCAGTCATGAGCATTTTGCAGCAACATGAAGGCGCAGTCCGACTAATGCTGTGGTTGCTGTTTAAAACCAAAATGGGCAAAGAACAACGCATCACCATTCCTACCTTGCTACGTATTGCTTATGGTGAGGAAAAAGTTGCCCTTGCATCCAGACAACGAGAAGAACGTAAACGTCTGCTGCGAACTTTTGAAAGTGATTTGGAAATTCTCAATCACTATGGAATGAAACCACTTTTCGATCCAGTTACTTACCCACCAGAAATTCAACCTTTGTGGGCGAAGTTAATTGATCTTCCCGAAGATCCAGATGAAGCATTAGAATTTTGGACTAATGACGGTGGTGCTGAAACTCGCCTCACAGACACAGGCCCCCGTGGTAAATGGAATCTACTAATGAATGCGCGGATTTTGGCTTTTGAACTTCCAGCAGAATGGGAACAGCAAATCTCAGAATCAGAAAAAAAGCAACGACGAACTGCTAAAGCTAAAAAAAAGCCTAAAACTACAAATGATTTACTAGGTGAACAGATTTTGCAGGCGCGAAAAAATTTGAATCTTTCCCAAAGAGAGTTGGCAAAACTCACAGGTAAAAGCCAAAGCTGGATTCGAGATATTGAAAGTGGCCGTTTAAAAGCCAAATTAGAAGACCAAGTATTGTTACGAAAAGTGCTAAATATCGGTCAATCTTAATTTGGTATTTGGAATTTAAATGCATAGGGGCGCAAAAATTGTATTCCGAATTTGTGCAGCTTTATACTAAATAGAGCATTTAATGAATTCGTAGCGAACTAAACTTAGCAATCCTCTGCATTCCTCTGCGCTTCCCTTTGCGTCCCTCTGCGTTTAAAAACTCACCTCTTCCTCACCTCTTCTATGTACTATAACTCATGACCTTACTAGAGGTAATCCAGAGACTACCTACAGCATATTTAGTAACTACTAACTCTCGTGTAGCATTACATGAACTCTTCAGTTGTTGAGTCTTAGTTTCATCTTTCACAAATTTAGCCTGGTAAGTGTAGAAAGAACCAGAAGGCTTTTCAAAACTTAGTTCAGCTAGGATAGTATTATTGTCTAAACTTTGCTCCAAAATTTTGCCTGCAACTTTGTAGTTAAACCAATCCCATCCATTGCAGAGGATTAGTTCTCTTTCCAAAACCTGAAGTGCAGCAGGCAGAATTCCCCAGCCGCGATAGACTTTATTTAAGCATTGAATATCGCCAGTCCGAGTCAAAATTGATCTAAATGAATCTTGTTCAAGCCGACCATAGTATCTTGCTTCAGGCAAATCTATGACTGTTGGTGCAAACCGATGTCCACCAAAGTGCGATGATTTCCAAATTCGCACATTATCCAAGCACAAATCAGCATTACTCGCTGTAATTTTGAAGTAAAAAGGAGCGCCATATCTGGCACAGCACTTATCATGGCTACCGTGGGTACAAACTAAAATATCTCTAGTTGTACTAGTTTCTACCTCAGAATTAGAACTGATACCCCATAACCATTTTTGGACAACTTCTGCTACTTGCTCAATATTGTCTAGCTTAAACTCTTGCTTATGGTATCCATTACTTAAACCTTCTTTTTTTTGATAAATCAAAAGCGTAGTGTGGTTTATTTTGTGTGATACATCATTAGCAATTAAGAGGAATCTAATCGGTAATTTAGCACGCTTCACTTCATCTACCAAAATCCTTAAATTCTGAGGCACCCATTTGGAATTCAAGGCTTCTGATGTCCAAGGTAAAGGACACTCAACTAAAATATAAGTTTGATAATTGGTGGCACTACCAATAACATCTTCTCCTACTTGCTGTGAATCGTCAGAACAAAAAAAAGTATTCATCTATCTATACTCATTAGCGTATTTTATGGACAAAAGGTATTACAAACTACAATTGTGTTCTGGGCTACAATATCCTTCAGTCAAGGAGATAAAAAAGAACAATATGTATTTCCCAGTCAAAACTAGGTAGCCACTTTATAACATCATTATTGATCAAGGTCTTTCCGGTTAATAAATTCTCCATAATAGAAATAAATAGTGTCAAGATAGATTTTTCCGTATAAGCGGCGTTAATTTTGTATCTAGTTTTATTGTTATTTGGTATTTTATAAATTTTCACTTGCTGAAACTCGGCTTTTCTGAACTTGGTTTCTTTCTCCAAATCAAATATATTCAATGCTGTGTGTATACGCAAAGCGGCTTGAAAAGTTACCAACTATTAGCTTACTTGCAATATCGATGTAGCTGATATTACAATTCAAGATATTGCTAGCAGCAACACACTTATTTAAAGTTTTGCTGAAATTATCTACATAACTAGTTACAAATCCTGTTTTTACACATAAAGATATAATGCTGTGTCGCTCTTGTGAAAAACATATTCCTAAAGGTAGATGCGGAAATATTTGATAAGTAGACATCACTTTAGTAAGCCAATACTGTTTTAATACTTCTTCCACACTATCTGCTTTTAATGCATCTATTGAAGTGTTCATGTTGCAAATAATTCTCAATTAGATGAGAAAAATAAAAATAACAAAGTTAGGGGTAAATCCTTTACTGCCCCGTACTCCATGTGCGATAAGTTAAGAATCAAAACTAGTGACTAATTATTAGCAGCGTCACTGGGATTAACCTTAACAAACCTACTATTTACCTTTTAACCTAATCTAACTTCCTGAAGTTAATGTCAGGGTTTGATGATAGGTATCTGCTTTGACTGTAACTGAAGTCAATTAGAAATGCAAGTATTTAGGAATCTTTATGGCTTCTTTACAGTTTGTTGCTTCCAGGAGGTTGGTGAAATCAAGTTTAATGGGCATTTGATAGTGGAGATAGCTGATTAGAACAAGTATTTATACTTTCAATATAATAGATAAAGTTTTGCAATT
>NZ_JAWJTF010000053.1:0-63879 GCF_048836525.1 Nostoc sp. CALU 546 | reverse complement strand
GATTACAGAGCTTAAAAGCTCTTAAGCGTGTTTAAAATTAGTAGGTAAATATGGGGATAAATCGGGTGACTTTTGGGATTTTTTGGGAATTATTGAGCTAATGAGAATTTGGTGACTGGAAGATGTTGAAGAGGTAAAAAATCAGCGATGAATTTGAATTTGCGTTCTGGAGGATTGGGATATATTGAGTTTAATTGGTGAGAATTGGTGAAAATCGGGAATTTGGGCGATTTTCGGTGTCACGCACAAAACAGCAAAATCAAAGCACAATTGTAATCTTTTACAAGATTTATTTACAAAGGCTGAAGGCATTACGGTATAGGCGTTTTCGCTTTTTAGGAATAATTCTTAACAAGGGGTCAAAAACAGGGTAAATTTTTGTAGATTTAATGTTGAGTCTTGGTTCTCGTTCAAGCCGAATGCTCAACGTTTACTTTGAAAGTGATCAACTACGATAGCCGAGCGATCGCGCATCTTGTGGTCAACCTAATCCAAGATAAAATCAGGAACGAAAAAAAGTTCATTGATGATGAGCCAAGGGTAAGCTATGGAAGTCAAAAGCGAAGTGACAATAAAATTTAGTGGCGAACTACCAACAGCCAAACCAGCAGAAAATAAAAAAGTTGCAATCGAGTTGACTGATCAGAACGGCATAGTCTTCACCGCTCAAGTTAATGCCAAAAGCTGGCGCAAGACTGAAACTAGCGCCTCAGAATTTGCAGACTGGGCCGGGGCCGTTTCGGGCAAGCTTGGTCAACGAACAGAAAACGGTTTTGAAGTGATTGACGCGGGAATTCAGATTTTTGAAAAGAAAGCGAAGGAGGTAAAACCAGATGTAGGATCTGCGGTGGCTGAAGCTGGCGCTTCTTCATAGACAGATTTTCTGTCGCGTTTCGGTTTTCTTTAAAAGCGATCACAATAGTATGGTTAGTGTTTTCAATACACCTTGATGGGAGCAACGCATGATAGACTCCAGGAAAATTGCCACCATGCGTCGATGGGTGATGATTTCACTGTTGGGCTTACTTGCCCTGATCATCGGTCATGGGATGGCATTGATTTACCGCATTCAGCCTGGAGTCTCGCTGTGGTTCCCCCCATCAGGGGTAGCGATCGCCTTAACTTTCTGGTTTGGCCCTTTTGGTATTATTCTCACCGGACTAGCATCTTTTTTGATGTCCCCGGCTTGGGGGTTTCATGGTTGGGAGCGATTAAGTGCTTTGGCGGATATGATAGAACCTCTAGTTGCTTGGTTGCTTTACCGTCGTTTTTGGAGAGGTTCTCGAACACTAAATACCCTCAAAGATGCTGCCGTTTTTATTGTCAGTGTACCTCTGATTGCCAGTGGTACCTTGGCGATCATTGGTAACTTAACTTTTTTCGCAATAGGTAAAATTCCTATTAGCAGCTTAAGTACTAATATTCCCCATTGGTGGTTAGGCAATGCAATGGGAGTCATGGCTATTGCACCTACTGCCTTGTTAGTCATCACCCCTTATCTCCAGTCTCAGGGCTGGTTATTAAGTGCTGAACCATTAAACTCTTCATTAGACCCGTCCATTTTTCCACGTTCTCGTCGCTTTCTACTAGAATTCAGCACTATAATACTGCTTTGTGTAGTAATAGCAACCATCACTGTTGCCGAAACTAATCACAATGGCTTTAGATTTCAGCAATTATCTTTTTTGAGTTTTGTGCCTGTAATTTGGGCAGCAACTCGCTTTGGTGTCACCTGTGGGATGTTAACCTCCAGTTTTTGCGTACTGGTGACGTTGTTTTCCTATCTAGTTGCATACCCCAGCGCTATATCCTTGTCCACGTTTCCCTTAGAGGCGGAAGTACTGCACGTTCACAAGTTTAGTTTATTGGTACAGTGTATTGTTAGTTTATTAGTGGGCATTGCCATTACAGAACGGTCAAAAATTCAAGTAGAGTTAGCAGTAGAAAGAGTCAGACTGGGGGAATATCAGGCCCGTGCTGAATTATCAGAACAACTTATCCAACTCAATAAATCACTGGCGCAAACCAATACTTCTTTAGAAGAATCCCACCAAGAAAAAGATGAATTACTCAAGCGCGAACAAGCCCTCCGCAGTCGTTTGAGTAATATTTTGTCAAGCATGACTGATGCTTTTATTGCCGTGAATCGAAATTGGGAGATTACCTATGCTAATCACCAAGCGGCAAAAATTCATAATTTAGCACCAGCAGACTTGATTGGTAAAAACTACTGGTCACAGTGGACTGGGGCTAGAGGTACAGAGTTTGAGCGAGAATATCAGCGATCGCTCTTAGAAAATATCCCCGTTCATTTTCACGCATTATACGCACCGTGGGATATATGGCTGGAAATTCACGCCTACCCTGCTGAAGATGGACTGGGAATATTTTTTAGAGATATCACTGAACGCAAACACGTAGAACAAGAACGTGAATATCTGCTCATGCGTGAGCAGATTGCTAGAAGTGAAGCAGAAAAAGCCAATCGTTTAAAAGATGAATTCTTAGCAGTTCTTTCTCATGAATTGCGTACTCCCCTGAACCCAATTTTGGGTTGGGCAACGCTGCTGAAAAAGAATAATTTGGAAGAAGCTATAAAAATACGGGGAATAGAAACTATTGAGCGCAATGCTAAATTACAAATTCAACTAATTGATGACTTATTAGATGTCTCCCGCATCCAACAGGGGAAAATGGCTTTAAATATGCAGCCTGTAAATTTAGCTAATACTATTGAAGAAGCCAAGGAAACTGTAAGACTAGCAATTGAAGCTAAGAACATTAGTCTGGAAACTGTACTAGACCATAATATCAGCATGGTTGCAGGTGATGCAGGTCGTTTACAGCAAATTATCTGGAACCTGCTTTCTAATGCCGTTAAATTCACTCCCTCAGCCGGAAAGATAAAAATCATATTAGAACAAGTTAATAGCTATGCCCAAGTTCAAGTTCAAGATAATGGTAAAGGCATTAGCCCAGAATTTCTCCCCTATGTATTTGATTATTTCCGTCAAGCAGATGGCACAACCACAAGACAATTTGGAGGGCTAGGTTTAGGGCTAGCTATTGTTAAGCATCTGACAGAATTACATGGTGGTATTGTGAAAGTAGACAGTGCAGGAGAAGGCATGGGGGCAACATTTACAGTCAGATTACCATTCATGCCTGATAGTCCCCAAATAATACCAAAAATCCGACAATCCAATAATGCTTTAAGTTTGCCAGGGTTGCATATATTAGTGGTAGATGATGATGTAGATACAGGTGAATTTCTCACCTACATATTTGCACAATCTGGAGCAAAAGTGACAGCGGTTACATCAGCAGGCGAGGCTTTAGAAATCTTAGCCAAAACTCAAGTAGATTTACTATTGAGTGATATTGGTATGCCAGGAATAGATGGTTATATGCTGATGCGATTAATTCGAGCTATGCCGTTAGAAAAAGGAGGGAAAATCCCAGCGATCGCACTCACAGCTTATGCTGGAGAAATTAACCAAAAACAAGCATTAGCTGCCGGATTCCAAATCCACTTAGTTAAGCCTGTAGAAACAGAGAGATTATTTCAAGCAATATCAGATGTTATCAATTAATCAATAGTCCGCTTTTTTGAGTTGAAGTAAATTAAGCAATCTTACTTGTGACTAAATAAAGAATTGTCCTTTCCAGACCCACCAGATTCAGATGGAGTTCAGTTTTTGTCTCAATAAAACTGGTTAACTGCAAATTACAGGGGTGAAAAAGCACTGATAGCTTATAAGCAATAATTAACACATCCTATTGCTTGAAAGCCCTCAAATGGAGTTGACAAGCGTGACATCATACTAGATTTCCCTGGTTGCACGAACCTTCTATTTACGCCAAATCGTACCATTTGAACCTCTCTAGTTTTTAGAGTCTGAAATGCTTGTAAGTTATTGCCATCACCCCATAAGAAGTATGCGCTCAAGTGAAAACCTCTGCCATAAGAGAGATGGTTTTATTTAAAGTGTTTTTTTTAATCAAGGTAATCCACAAAGACAAGCAAAGCTTACGATACAATTCATAGATTATAGATTGAGTATGGCAAGAATGATGTTGTATCTTGTTGCTTAATTGATGACTGATTTTGAGTGTGAAGGAAGTAAATTTATTAGAGACTTTGCTATTAGCTTTCCAACAGATTGATATGCAATCAAGTATAGCTGAGAAGAAATCAAAATACTTCGCTGTTTTTTTAGTGTAGAAATACTATATGGAGTAATTTTCTTGATTATTAGGCTGCTTATATTTGTGGGGTGTCTTAAAACTGTATTTTAATCAAAGGAGAATTTCACAGGAGCATAGAAACTCCAACAAACTTCTTCCATAAAGAGCGAAAAAAGAGATAAAAACTGAGAAATAACCGTCAATTATTAGTAAGATTTAGGAATAAAATTTTAGTTATACAAACTCATTTGATTCATTAATTTTGTTCATTTAGCAATAATCAATAGCGCCCAGTTTTTTTACATTCGGTTTTGTTTAAATCCCGATATCACTTTTAGTTTACCCCAGCAACATTGAGTTTGTAGTCCAACCTAAAACTTCTCAAAATGCTAAAACTCACAGAGAAAAAATGAAACTTTTAACGATTGACACCAAAAACAATTGTTACGTTATTGACGCTAATGCAATGAACCACCTGCAACAAGATGTTGCTAGCTCTTTTACTTTAGAGAAAGGGACTTTTGATATAAAAATTACCAGTGGTCGCTATAGTTATGCTCAAAGCGAAACTGAAGGCGAACCTTTGGTTGTACTTTGGATATATGGGGTTGATGGTAGTACATTTATCAACAAAAACACAGGCGCTGAAACAGGTGCAACTTGGACAACTTTAAACGGATATAACAAGACGTTACAGTTGGAAGTCAAAGAGAAAGCTGTTATCTGTGCCTTGTTTTTTGATGTAAATAATAGTGATAATAAAGGAGCGGTTAAGCTTTTAATTAGCAGCAATAAACCACATTTTAATCCTCAAACTCTAACAGTTGCTAGTAAAAATAACTGTTATGTTCTTAATGAAAAAGTTCTATCTAAGCTGAAGCAACCAAATTCTAATTTTATTGAATTGGAACCAGGTAATTACAAGCTCAAAATTCGTGAAAGCAACGCAACTTATTGGTCTTCTGAGCAAAAATTCCAATTAGAACCTTGGGCTTTACTATGGATTAAAGATGGAAAATTTGTTTCTAATCTTACTGGTCTTGAAGTTAAAGAAACTTGGTGTTCGCTCAACGGATTACAAGAGGAATTCATTTTAGAAGTCAAAGAAAAAACTACTATTTTAGGATTTTTCTTTGATACCTACAAAGAAGATAACAAAGGACAAGTCGTTCTAGAAATTAACACAGTGAGTAAGACTGTAGTAGACGAAAGCTATAACAAACAGCCGAACCCGCCAGTAACAGGAGTGCCAGACGGTAATGTTAAAGAAAGCAATGTCACTACTGTAAGCGCTGGTGGTGGAACTAGCACTGGAGGAGGTAGCTTCAGCGGTGAGAATGATTTCAGCTTCAGTTTCGATCAAGATCAGATGGAGCGAATGTGGCAAGAGATGGCAGCCATGCTCGAAAGCTCAGTAAGCGTAACGGCTCAAAAAGACGAAAATAAACAAGCCTACTGGGAAGGTCTTGAAAAATCGATACTCAAAGGCTATCAAAGCCAAGCTAAGACACTTGCCATGCAGGTAGCACGGCTTGAGTTCATGATGAAGACTCTCATACAACAAACTGAGGTAAATTTTAACCAAAGCTTCCAAGGTTGGTCTAGTTACTTTAATAAAAATCTCAATGACTTGTTTATTACCAGAATTCCCAGAATAGTTAATGACCAGGTTCATCTGGCAATTACTGAACAAACCCAAGAAGTTAAAAACTTAGTAATTCAACAGATACAAACAGAACTCAATGAGCGTGTTGAGTCTGTCGTTAATCTGAAAATTACTAATCAAGCTCAAGAAATTAAGACTTCAGTCGTTCAGCAAATGCAAACAGAACTGGAGCAACGCATTGAAAACGTTGTTAATGTCAAAATTGCTAATCAATCTCAAGAGATTAACACTCAAGTCATTAACCAGATGTCAAATGACATTGACCAGCGAATTGATAATGCAGTTAATGTCAAAATTTCTAATCAAGCTCAACAAATCAGCAATCAAGTAATTCAGCAGATACAAAATGACATCGATCAGCGTGTTGATAGTGTCGTGAGCCTGAAAATTTCTGATCAAACCCAGAATGTTAAAAATCTGGTGATTCAGCAAATGCAAACCTACGTTGAGCAACGTATTGATAATGTAGTTAACCTCAAAATTGCTAATCAAGCCCAAGAGATTAACACTCAAGTTGTTCAGCAGATACAAAATGACATCGATCAGCGTATTGATGCAGTAGTTAACCTCAAAATTGCTAATCAAACCCAAAACATTAAGAGCCTGGTAGTCCAACAGATTGAAGCTGATTTCGATCAACGTATCCAGTCTGTTGTTAACCAATCTACAGGTAACAATGTTCAGTTAGTCGTTAATAATGTCGTCAACGAGCTTGATAATCGCATCAATGTCAACTTAGACCATAAAATTGTCAACTTCCGCAATGAAGTATTTACCCTCGTTAATAATGAGATTAACCAAAACTTCACGGAGTCTCTCAAAACGACGATTTTATCAGATATCAAAAAACAGCAGTTCTACATTGATATGCAGTCAATCAAAGCTGAGGTGGAGAAGTTCTACGCCCGTTTAGGACAGTTTGAGAGCCAATTATATTTACGTGTTGAGCAGGGAGATACCCAACTTTATAATTGGACTCTCGAACAACTTATTGCCCTTCAAGGTTGCTTAACCGATCGCCAAGCTCTGGTTGAGATATTTGAGGTCTTTGCCAGTAACCTTAAAGACGAACTGAATGGTGCTGAATGTGTTCATCCTAGTCGGTTTACCCCTTGGGTAAGAAGAACTTCGCAAGCACAACTTGAGCCTAAGCGGTATTGAGTTAGGTCGAGGGGAAGATAATACTTCCCCTCGACCTAACTCAATACCTTCTAGCTTATAAAAATGTAAGCGTATTTCTTTATTGACTGGGTTGAAAACTGTTTCTACGTATTTCAATCGCCAGGACACTCGAAAATTGTCGATCTGTGCAAACTCATAAATCTTATCTGGCTCAAAAATTAATTCACTCATGACAACTCTGATACAGTTTACAGTTCATTTTCGGCTGACGAAAATCCTCAAGGCCCTATTGTTACTTAGCTCACTTGTTCATCAAAAATCGTCAATACATCAGGATGGCAGCGTTTAACGACGACTTTTATCCCCAAGGCTCCCTCGCTTTTAAGGTCATCAACGTATCCGGGGCAGGCAGCTTTCGCTTCAACAAAACTTTGAAAAGGACCAAAATAGTAGATGCAGTCAGGGCATTGGGTGGTAACTTCTGCCCAGTAATCACTCTTCAGTCCTTGGATAAATCCTCGAAGCAAAAATTTGATTCTGTTAAACACAAAGGAAAAGGTGAGAAGAATAGTTGCTATTAAACAGCATGACTATTGCTGTGATAGCTATCCTCTGCCGAAAGGATGAGGATATATAAAGTCAAATCACCACTTACTTCTAGTCGAGTAACAAAGAATAAATTGAGAAATTTCTAGATTCTACGAACGCTAATGTACAGCTGATTATTTCGTGAGCGGGTTTAACCTACTCGGTATCACCGTGGTCGGGTAGCAGGACTATATCGCTATAATCTTATTTCCCGACATCCACTTAAAAGCATCTACAGTAAAGCATTCAGCCGACTAACGCCGTTTTAATTTCTCCCTGACTTAAAGCCTTCACCACTTAGAAATTCTTCATTGATCAGCAAGAGAATTTTATCTGTGTCCTTTCCCTTGTTGGCATAGCTGGCAGGATTACTGGGGTCTTTCTTGTTCTCCATGCCGAACTTAGCATTATGGCTAATCACCTCATCCTTGTGAGCCTCAATCCAATCACGTACCAGCAACCCGTTACAGCCCGATAAATCTCTGAGTGCTTGGTTAGTAATTGCGAGGCGATCTGAGTCCCCAGTTGCCACAGTGTCATTGTAAAGACAGATAGCTTGATAAGACCTGCGGATTTTTTCTACAGCTGCTAAGGTTGCTTTACTTCCCCAGACCTCAACATCGGTTTTGGCTTGCCAGTCAATCTCTTCTTTGATGGGTGCAACCTTGGCAGGTGTGGCAGTAGTAGCAGGTGCTATTGCTCCCCCGTGAGTTACCTTGTTCACCACCTCAATAATTTTTTGTTCTAGCCAAGAATCTAACTCAGTGACATTTAGAGTAACTGTTTGGGGAAGATGTGCTGTGGTTTCCATTACTGCTTTCTCCTGTTGTAGTTGTTGGTTAGTTGTTTCTAATTGGTTATTGACTTGCTCTAACTGGTTATTGGCTTGGCGTAACTGCTTAACTTCCGCCTCTAGTTGAGCAGTTACGCGCTGTGCTTCTTGCAGAAGCTTTGCAACGTCAACGCGATTTTTGTGGTGTTCAATTAAGCGGCTAACTACTGATTGCTGGTTGGGTAATTGCCATTCACCCTGTAATTCCTTGAGATATTCAAAATCAGCAGGAATAGCGCGAATTTGAAATAATTTTTCTTTCTCTGGTGCATCTGGGAAGCCTACAGGCTTGGTGGTGTAGTAGTCTGCATACCCCAAAGTGGTTACAAGACTTTGTAAATCCTGATCAGTGGGAGCATCCTTGACAAAATGTCCGGCTAACCTTGCAGCATGGAGCATTTTAGAACCCGTTGAACGCTGGCAATCTCTCTCTGTAGCCAGCGCTAAATATGCAGCCCGGAGCGCTTTGCAGTTGTCTTGTTCTTCACCGTGTCGAAAATTTAAGATGGGGGCAATGTCTCCCTTGTCCCCAAAGTACCCACGCACAACCCGATTCAGGGAACCGTTGCGACGGCTGTCAATGGCACGATTTTGGGCTGCAATATCAGTTGGAAATTCATTTGCCACCTCTGCCAACAGTGCTTTAGTTGATGGTTCTTTTCTTAGCCAGTTCAACCGCTCGATGACGTAACTAGCAGGGTAAAGGGTAGCGATCGCAAATACTGGCTGATCTCCCCGTTTCTTCCCTTGTCCAGTGAACATTACCTGATAGCTTTGACCCTCAACAGCTGCAAACTTAGCACGAGCGAGAATTTCATGGGGACGGCGGCCAGTGGCAGCAATCAAGCCTACTGCTACCTCATGGAGGTCTTGGGATTCTAGCAGTTTACCCGTTACCTCTAAATATTCGTCTGGGCTGATTTCTTGAGCATTGTCCAAGCGTAAGCTTACCCGTGTGGTTTCGTTGCGTTCTTCCCAGTCTTTCTTATCCAGACCACACAGCAATAAAACATAGTGCTTTAACTCATAACCTGTTACGTTGCCTTGGGCATCATGCTTGGGTACAGAATCAGCGTTTTTCCCTTGATCTAAGGGGAGTGACTTGAATTTTTTATAGAAGCCAGCCCGACTCAGCACAGTGCCTAAGCTTTTAATGCTGTAGCTGGTTTTGGTGTTAATAAACTCGTTAAAAGCTTCGCAGTGTGGCTTGATCTCTTCAAGGCTTTGCAAATCCTTGACCGCTTCAAAAAGTTGCTCCACTTGCTCTTGAACTGCTTTTGACATCTGACTGACTCCCTTTTATTTATAAGCTGTTATTAATTTAACTAACAAGTTATTTAGTGTCAATAACCTGTAAGATATATTTAACAGGTTATTGACACTAAATAACAGGTTAAGCTACGCTAATAACAGGTTGAAAAACCACAGAAAAAGCGGGCTACTAACCCGCAGCTTAAAAATAAAAGGTATTCTCATGTTACTCACAATTGCTAAACCTCAACAATTCCAACCTACTAGCGACTACTTTGACGGAGAATTCGACGCGGCGATTGGATTACCACCCAAAAGCCAGGATGGAGACTACTGGCGGGGATATCTCGCCAAGGTAAACGAGACTGGTAACACACCGTTCTAAAACCCAAAGGGAGGCTAACAACCTCCCTTAATTTTGCTTACTTTGTCAATTTCTCTTGTGGCTGTATCACGGAGTTAACTGGTTGATTTGTAAATCTGCCAGCGATCGCACCCACGGACAATAGCCCGATCATGCTGAAAATGATTAGCTTAATTGGCAAGTCGCTAATGCTAAAGACGTGTAGCGATCGCTTCTCAAATTCCCAGTTAACCATCATAAATTGCACTGGATTAAAATCAAACCACTCTTGACTTTTGATTAACTCAACATTGCATTGGCTAAATTGTTGATGCAATTCACCCTCTACATCTGCCATATCCTCTACATAAATAGTCTTGAGGATTTTCACGTTACAAGGTGGTTGATTCCTATGAAAGTTATCAAGTCGAGCTTCGGGATTACGAGATAACCCAATTTTGCAACGACGGAGGTAACAACCAGGAATTATCCCGTGATAGCCCTCTGCTTCCATTAAATAGATAAATCCCGGCTCATGTTCATTTTTAGGCTGATAGATAATTGTCGTAATATCATCCAATTCCATATATTTATTTCCAAATTATTTTATTAGAAACTGTTATTTTTTTGCAGTTCAAACAGTAATATCTTTTATCCTTTCTTACGGTTAAATTTGCGTGGCCACAGTGGGGACAATAAGGCTTTGTGTCACTTTGGCAGCTACCCCCTATAGTCGGAAATCTAAATTGCGAGTCAATTTAGCTAGGTTAGACTCGCTGTTTTTGCCCTTTCCGTAGGTATTTAGGTAATGTCTAATTTTGGAAATGCCAATGATGATTTCGGTAAAAAGTGACCGATCATCGTTGGTAAAACCTGGGATTTGTTTGGTCATCACTGATTGACCCGACACAATCCAGCCGATGTTATTATGACCAAACTGTTTCAGAATCTTCTTGAGGTTTTCCCCTGCCTTGTATGGCTCACTGCAAGAATTCAGCGTGTTATCTAATTCATCCCATGCCCAAATTTGAAAGAAGTTAGCAGCGAATGTGGGGTTTTGAACTCGAAAATTTCCGTCGTCTAGGCAATCATCAAAGGATTTAATCGCGGCTGTTGTGTCGCCATACTTAAGGAAATGCTCTAAAGGATAATTACTATCTTTGAGTGAAGCAACAGCACCGGGGTAAGATACCGTAACCAGAGTATGAGGTACTTTTTCACCCTTGCCAGTATTGCCGCGAGTGCATCCAGCCTTGACAATTTCGCTAATCATTACCGCAGTGGTTGGGGTTTTACCAACGCCCGGATCTGCTATCAGCCGATAGCGGATAGGGTGACTGACTACATAGTTGATAAATTCGTCAGGAGTGCCAACCATCAGCTTAATTTCATCTGTTTTGATGGCTGGGCCCATACGGTAACTGACCACAATACAATCGGTTATTTCCAGCTTGCGAACGCTTGTTATTTTGAATAGCCCTAACTTTTTAGCCAGGGTTTCAGAATGCTTGCTGATAGCCTCTACAATCGCTTTAGGATGCACAGAGCGCGAATACCCATAACCAATGTCTACAACGCCGTCAGGCTTCACCTGGAACCCTTTAACGCTTAAAGCTAGCCTGAGATCACTAAACAAGGTACGCGCTATTTCGTTGGCGATTTTCCCGTTGATATCAAAGCCAAATTCACCATACACAGGTTCTAATAAATCACCAAGCAATTGTTGCTGTAGCTGACCTACACGCTCGTTCAGTAGCTCGATTTGCTCTATATAGTTTTGGCGCTCACTGGTGATCGCTTCCCCAACCTCATCTAAATTTTCGTTGTAGCTACTTGCCAAACTCTTGATAATTTCAGCTTTACTTTGATGCCCGTGGTGTACTTTCTCACCCCAGTTTTGCAACCTTCTGAATAGCTGCATAGCTTCAGAGGTAATAGAATCGTGTTCATGATAAATCTTTTCTAATTCCTGTGACTTGGCAAGTTGAAAGCGTTTGTTAGCCTCCGCTTCTACTTGAGTTTTAAAGTTCAATTCCCATTGCTCAGTCTCACTTTCCAGATATTCAATACGCTGGGTATCTTTTTGAGTCTGTGTAGATAATTGATTTAACTTGGCTTGCAGTTGAGCAATGAGAGCTGTGCTTTCTAGTTTGTTATGACCTAACGAGTTGATGGTATTTCTCGCTTCTTTGAGTTCATCTTTCAAAGATTCTAGCTGGCTAGTAACAGTGGCTAACCTTGACTTGCTCCTTTCAAAATCCCTGATGATTTTATGCAGAGTTTGACCTGCTTGTTCATTCTTACTTTCGGCATGGGTTAATAGTCTTTGTGATTTAGTATCCGCGACTAGATAAGTAATAAAACTTGCTGGCAACGCCCCTATACCAAGCATAGAGATTAGTTTGGCTGTATCGTTGGTAAACCCTCCAGAAGCAAATGCCAAGCCAGTACAGAAGCCAAATACACCAAGTCCTAACCCGTGTATTGCTTTCATTGCTTCACCTCTATATAATCGCCTAACTGTGCCTTAAAGCTTGATAATTTCCCTTGAGACTCAACAGTTTTTAGCCGTGATTCCTCAGCTTTAATGGAGGCTTGCAACAGCTTTTGATTTAGTTCGTCTTTGCTATGAATGGAAATGCTTGTATCGGCAACCGTCTTCACTTGGTTGACATCTAAAACAACTGATTTTTGGGTAGTTACTTCTTTTTGATTAAGGTAATCTAAATAATTCCCTTTGACTTTCTCAATCTCGGTAGCGGCTTGGATGCCAGCACCAAAAGCCTTTGAGTGTTTACCAATTACAGTGAATTTCTCGCGTGTCAGGTCAAGCGCTGCTCCGGTAAGTTTCAATGCCCGTGTAGAACCTTCATAGATTTTCATACCTTTATCTAGCTGGCTTTGGCTTGCCTGCGGAAGAGTTTCAGGAGGATTTAGCGGATCTGAAATATGATACTGATTGGGCTGGAATGGTGGCATCATTCCCGGTACTAAGTCAGGGGTGACAGTTAGTAAGCCAGGAATGCGACTATCTATCGGAATAGTGGCAGGTGATGTGGCAGATGTGGAATTAGTGCTAGATGTCGAGTTCTGTTTACGTCCTGCCAACTTTTCTGCTACAGCAATAGCAGCTGCTTTTGTAGTGTTAATTTTAGCCATTGTTCAAAAATTTTCTGGTGTTGACTAGGGATTGATATTTAATTTCCAATTGCCTAAATGCTTTGTCGATTTCGCTAAATTCAAGCGCTAATTCCTCATCTAAATCGTATTTTTTGAGGACAAGATTTAGCTCTGTTTCATCCGTCTTTGCATCCTGAATTTGGCTGTTTAAGTCATCTTGCATGGTAGTATTGACGGGTATCTGATGCTTAAAAGCTCTCAAAACTATTGAGAGTATTAATTCTGGCTTTATCTGCTACCGACTGTGTTCTGTGGAGTTGGCAGCAAGAATTATTCTGTAAAACCTTCAAACTTAGCTACCTCTGAGTCACTAGCAACAGCCCATTCGAGGTAGTTGAAATACTGCTTAACGTCACCAATAGCTACATCACAATCGAAGCGTAAGCCTTTAAATTGTGGATGTTGGCGGATTTGACCAAGTAATTCTTGGGCAAGAGAAACTAATTCTGGTAAGGAATTAGCGCTTATGCTTGCCTCTGGTTCAGTGCCGGAAATTGTAAAAGTCATGGCGTTAGTACTCTTTCTAATAACCAGTTAACAAAGTCGAGGGGAGATAACAGGATGTTGATCGCTCTCACACGATTAGCTTTTTTCCCAGTTCGGTGATGATGCCTTCAATTTCTTGGGTCAGGTCAGTTTCATCTGGGGTAACTTCTGGCTTTTGCTGTGCAAGTCCAGCCAAATCTCTAATCGCTCCCAAATATCCTTGCTTTTGGTGTTGCCAGTGCTGATTGATACCCTCTGTTAGTTCCGCATCTCGCACAGCCAAGTTATTTAGAATCAGTTGGTTCTTAACTTGGGCTATAGCGTCTACTGCTGCAATTTCTTCTGATGCCTGTCTAGTTAGCTGGTCAATCAGCGTCAGTTGGGCGTTAGGGCTTGAGTCGGGGGTAGGGGCTGTTAGATGTTGCTGTTGCCCTTGTAGAGATAGGGCATTTTGTGGCTGTTCTGTAGCTGGCTCAGATGTTTGCTGTGTTAAATTTTGTGAATTTTCAGGTAACTCTGAGGTGCTAGCCACAGTTGGTAATTCTGGCTGAAAGTATGAGGCGATCGCTTCTAAATCTAATTCCGAAACTGCCTTTACAGTGTCGAAATCATCAGGGCGAACATGGCTTAAAGCCAGTCTCAAACTCTGTTCCGTGGTCATATATCTTAAGCAAGCATCATGAATGCTTACTGTGTCTGCTGTTGGTGCTGTGGTTCTCTTCCGTGTTGCCATGATTTACGCTCCCTTTTGAATTTTTTGGATTTGCTGGAATGCTTGCTGATAGCGGTATCTAGAAAAATCATTCGGGTTTTTGGCGATATAGCCTTTGACGCGATCGCTGCGTCGGAGTTGAGCCATTAATCGCCCTACTCTCCCCAAAACCCATGCTTGATATGGCGACAAGGGCGACTCCCGATCGTGAGTGTTGTCGGCTTTTTTCGGGTAAGCATCTCTGAAACTAGGGATTCTCCAGAAAGCTAAATTCTCCCAAGTGACCAAAGTCGAACGGCTAACACCCAAGACCTCAGCTAAATATGTCTTGGTAGATGGGAAATCAAGGAAGGAGTCTAGGTCTGTAGAATGTTTGCTCCGTCTAGGTTTCATGGGTTTACTACAGTAATCAATGTGAATCAGATAGTAACTAGCTAGCAATCAGAATAAGTACACATCACAATGTCGCTCCTAATCGCTAAACCCCTTACTGTGTAAGTTGCTGGGGTACTCGTAGGACGCTAATTAGTGGCTTGTTGTTGATCGATTGCCTTAGATGCTAATATAGCAACAGGTGCGTCACTTAGTCAACTAGGAACTAAAAACCGCTCTTGGTAGGTATTTGGAGCCATAATTGAACAAAAGTGTTTATATAGTTGCTCTTATGCCTTCAAGCAAGCCACGAATAACCTTGAGATTAGATGAGGAGGATATAAAATTTCTAGACCATTGGGCGAATAAAGAGTTTTTAACGGTTCCCCAATTGACCAGGGTGCTAGTAAAACGGGCGATCGCAGAACAAAGGAAAGCAGAACAAGATAAATCAGTATGACAGAAGCACAAATTCAAGATATTTATTCACGCCAAGTTGCGATTGCCAAAATGATTGAGGCAGGACAATGACCGATATACCAAGACAATATAACGGGGGACAACCCAGCAGACTTGACCGAATTGAAGCACTCCTAGAACGGGTAGCCGAACAGCAAAATAATTTAATAGACAGGCAAGCTACCACACAGCAACAGTTGGATGATTACATCAACACCGCCCAAACAGTTTTAGCTCGTAATGCTGTTATGGATGATGTTTTGCTGGAACTACGCGACAGCCATGAGGAACTTAAGCAAAATTTTCTAGAGAATCAGCGCACTACTAACGCAGCATTAAATCAACTTGGCGCAATATTGGTACAGCTAACACGGATTGATCCGCAAAACTAGCGATGCCTACGGCGGCAAGCTACGCAATGGTGCTACTAGTATATGAAGAGATTCCCAGAGTAGGTGATCACCTTACCAATAGTTTGTATTTTGGAGGACTAGACAAAAGATATAAAACTTTAGCTCAATTCATCTAAAGTTCACAGAATGAATAGCAAAAAAAAATGCTAGTTACACAGCCTTCAGCTTTTTGAGTGCGATCGCAAGGATTAACCAACGGTAAGCACAAGCACGCACAAAGAAACGTCTGATAAACGTTTCACCACAAGACAATGCAACAAGCAAGTCTAACGAATTTATATATTCTTCTAGCTTACCGACTAATCCCTACAATCTGCAAATTTAAAAGTTAAGGGGCTGTCCAAACCAACAAAGGACAACCCAATGAATAAACCCCTCACTTCTGACAGACAGGGGTTTGCGAATGAAAAGCCTACTATTCTAACGCAAACTTTCCCCAACAATCAAGAATCTCGAATTTCGGAATTATCAAACCATATAAGCGATCGCCGAACTAGCACCAAATATTTAAAAGTGGGTTGCTGTGACGTTGCTCTAAGACCATGCCCCGACCCGGATGAGTTACTGCAATCACCTAACCTCAACTTAGAGGAGTCCTTTTACTTACAGCGATTAGTCAAGCTTGGCTGGTTTAGTGGTCAGGTGGCCGCCGTACTTCTCCAAATTGAAGCCAAGGTTGGAGGGGTGGCAGTATGAATCACAAAGGATTCGGCAAGATAGCCTCACCCCAAAAATCACTAAATCAAGAACTAAGGCAGGTTTTTAGAAAATTCAACAAGCGAGGTAAGCTCAGAAGTACCCCTTGGGCTTTGCATGAAATCTCAAGACTTGAGTCCAGAGATGGAAAAGTCCATCAATTTGTTGTAGCCTCCAGCCAAAATGACATGGCGCAAGGCGATGCCTGCTCTGGGCGTAGCCATCACCATGATAGCGAAATTCAAGCACTGGGTAATTATCAAGGATTCAAAGAGCCATCCGCACCTTATACTTTGCCAGCCAGAGAAGATTTTGAAGCAAGCCACTGGCAAGAGTGGGGTGAGAGTGGGATTGACAGTGAGATAGCGGCACTTAACTTCAAATCGCTGTCAGGGAATGCCGCTTTTGATTATCTCCTCTACTCCGATAAAATCAGCCGCCGCAACGATGGGCGGCTACGCGATGGGGATATGCGGCGATATGCTCACCTGTCTAATGGTGGTTGGTGGTGTAGCGGAATAAATATTATCACTGGTGAAGATTCCGATTGGGGATGCTTCAAGCCCAACACGCCAAGAATAGATGAGGGTAACAGCAAGGCAATTAAGTATGAGCATCCCCCCAAAGTTGACACAGAAATTTTTGCCTTACGGATTCCCGCCCGGATCTGGGAATTAATTAGCCGCCGCTACGATGTGGCACTACCAGAAAATTACCAAAGTTTACCTTTTGGTGATTTTTGGCGATGGGTGAGAGAGAATACCCAAATTCCCGTTATCATCTGCGAGGGTGCTAAAAAAGCAGCTGCAATCTTATCTTGTGGTTATGTCGCCATTGGTATACCCGGAGTATGGGGAGGCCGTCGCCAACCAAAGGATGAATACGGCGAAAATAACGGCGCACCATACCTGATCCCACAGTTAGCCGCTTATGCTCAATCAGGCAGGCGAATTTATTTCTGTTTTGATGCCGATGTGAAGCGCACCACGGTTAGAAGCGTGAATGGTGCGATCGCTAAAACTGCCAAGCTTTTATCTTTGCGTGGCTGTGAAGTCCGAGTAATGGGGTGGCATCTGGCATTAGGCAAAGGGATTGATGATGTACTAGCCGCTTACGGCCGCGACCAATTTGATACTATTTACTGCGATGCCCTGAAATTGGATGAATGGAATACCAAGCAACTAAGACGGCTCACATACACCCCAGATTTGAGCTTAAATCAGCGTTACTTGGGTGAGTTGGCTATTCCTTCTCTTAAGCAGCTAATAGGCTTGAAATCGCCAAAGAACACGGGAAAAACTCACTTACTCCAGTGGCTAACTGACCCGATAATTCGCGCTGGTGAGAGGAGAGTGTTAGTAATTACCCATCGGGTGCAACTGGCAACCCAGCTTGTAAAAAAACTGGGATTACCTTTCATTACCGAAGTGAAGCAGACTGAGCAAGGCTCACATTTCGGAATGGGGTTAGTAATTGATAGCTTACATCCAAAAAGCCAAGCCAAATTTAACCCTGATGAGTGGAAAGGGTGCTGGTTGATTTTGGATGAAATCATGCAGCTAATCTGGCATTTGTTGAGCAGTTCGACTTGTCAGACCGATCGCGTAGCCATCATCAAAAATTTCAAACGCCTGCTACAAAATGTTGTTAATTATGGTGGGAAAATCTTCATTGCCGATGCTGACTTAAACGATATTGGCATTGACTTTATCAAAGGACTAATTGGGCAAGAGATTGACACTTTTCTCGTGGAAAACACATTTAAGTTTGTAGAGCCTTGGCAGGTAAATTTAGTACAAGGTAATAATCCAGCACAATTAGTAAAAATCCTTACCCAAAAACTAGAGAATGGAGATAAGTGCTTTGTTGCTTTGTCTGGACAACGGGCTAGTTCTAAATGGGGTTCTCGCAATTTGGAGGCGTACTATAAAAAACTGCTACCACACCTGAGAATTTTACGAATTGATTCTAAAAGTACAACTACTCTTGGTCATCCGGCTTTTGGCTGTACAGATGATTTAAATGAAGTAATTAAAAACTATGACCTCGTTCTAACTACCTCGACCATTGAGACTGGGGTATCAATTGAAGAAAAACATTTTGATTATGTTTTTGGGATTTTTCAAGGCGTACAAACTACCGATGGTGTTAGACAGCATTTATCACGTTATCGCCCTCCAGTCCCCCGTTATATCTGGCTTAATCCAGTAGGCATCAATAGGGTAGGCAATGGCTCCAATAGTGTCAAGGCATTACTAGCAGGTGAGTACATCAAGAATAAAGCTAATATTAAAAAGCTTGTTGATTTGGGATTTGAGGAATCGATAGAAGGCAAATTTGAGAGCATTTGCATTAATACTTGGGCGAAGTTAGGGGCAATCATCAATGATGGGATGAATAGCTATGAATTGCAAATTATTAGTGATTTGAAATCTGAGGGACATATCATCTGTGAAGTCAGCGCGGATGAGTTACCTGAACCCGCAGAAGTAGAGACTACTAAGCAAGAAATTTACAACAACTGCAAATCAGAATATGCAGGACACTGTGAGAATGTAACTGCATCTGAAAGCATTACAGATGAACAGTTTTTGAAACTAGATAAACAGAATTGCAAAACTGAGTCCGAACAGTTAAAACACAGAAAAGGTGAGATTGAAAGGCGTTATAACGTGACCGTTACTCCCGAATTAATAGAGAAAGATGATCAAAACTGGTATTCTATAATTCGACTAGATTACTACCTTGGCGTGGGTAGGGAATTTCTACCGGATAGAGAAATAAACGTCATGTCTACCGCTTTAAAAAATGGCGGTGGAGATTATTTTATTCCCGATACTAATAAAAGCTTTATTGGGAAAAAAATTGATGCTTTAGACTGGATTGGGTACAAAGAGCTTCGAGAAACGGACGGATTGAGCAACAATCACCCATTAGCACAAACAGTATTTGAGAAAGCAAAAACTCATCAGTCCGATTTGAGCTTAATTCTTGGCGCTAAGAGTAATATGTTTGCAAAGCTAAATACTCCCATGCAAGTCTGTCAAAAACTAGCATCTCTTACTGGGTATAAATTCCCCCGATTGCGGCGAGAGGGAACACGAGGCAACCAAGTCTGGATTTACGGTGTCGCCGCGCCAGACTTCCAAAAAGATGATGAGGGGAATCTGGTTTTGGTCGATGGTCGCGCTGTTCCCGTTAGCGATCGCCGAGAAGAAGTTTTCACGGCATGGGTAGAGCGCGATATCCTAGCCAGAGAAAAAGCCGCCAAAGCAAAACTAGAGGCACAAGTACAAGCAACAATTCCCAATTCCCAATTGTCAGCACTTGCAGAAACCGAAATTAATACGCTGACCACATTACAAGAACAGTACGCAGAGCAAAAAACACAGACCCTAACAGAAGAAGTTGAGTCAATAGTCATCACTCATGACTCAGAAAGTCAGGTAATCATAGCTGAGTTACCAGTTGAAAATCATCAGCAGTACACAGAAGCAGTAATTGAGAAACTACTAAAAATTTCTAATTGGGGAGAAGTTGCGGCGAACCAAGCCGAGATTGATCAAGTTTGGCCGCTACTTTCAGAAAACCAGCGTTCGCATCTCTGGCAACTTCATCAAAAATATCAGCAGCAATTGTCTTTAGAGGAATTGGCACAGCAGGCCATCGCTACACAAGCTGAAATTAAGGAAACGGGTTTTGGTTCCCACTTCCGAAGCTATGTTTTGAAAGCTGTTAGAGGGGGAATAGCGATCGCTCGTAAATGCTGGGGCGACAAGCAAGAATGCTCAATTCCTTTAAATCAACTATTGCTAGCCACTGGTTAGAGTTTGTGTACCTAGTCAATTTTCAGAACACCAAACAATCATGACAAAAACAAAAATATCATATTTAGCAATCCCTGAAGAGGTAGCGGATTATTGGCAAGTCCTTTTGCAGACTTTCTGATGGATTAGACCAGATAAAAAACAGTTGAAATCCATCACAGATGTAACCAGAGCGGTTGAGGAGTGATTAGTCAGTGCGATCGCCGTCGCTGTGTGGTATCGAAATAATCCGCACTATGCATTATATAGTTGTGATACTGTACCTGTGTTCAATCATACGCAATTAATCCCGAACAAAATTTTTCTAGTTTACTGGGATTAAGCCCTTGGTGACTAACCTACTTTTCATCCCCTCGTGTTTTTGATCAAGTCTAAGGGCATGACAAATGGGGCAAAGGGTTCTCAAATTTGAAGCGTGGTTGTGTGGGCAGGATTACCCGGATCTGGTAGAGTAACTTCTGCTTCTAAATTTTTACACTTCTGGTGGCAACCATTCTCTATGAATGAGTATCGCTTCAGTTTCCCTGTTCAATAATCCACCACTCGCTAATTTCGTGTTCAAACTTGATAAATAACGGGAACAATAATTATGTAGATGTATAAATATATAAAATAACAATGAGTGGAAAAAAGAAACCCTGGCTGCCTATAGTTATCGCAGCACTTTTAAGTTGGTTTGGCGTTAGTAAAATCCTGCAAATTACGAAAGATTATTCAGCACACCAACAAGCGATTACCGATGTACAGGCAATCGTTAATGAAAATAGTAATATTAATAGTATTCCCAATTTGGATGCTTTAAAAGCAAACCAAACCAAGATACAGCAAACCATTGAAAAGCTAAAACTCGTTCCAAATCTACCAGGATATCCATATCAGAATGCCCAAAATCAAATATCACAGTTAAATCAATTACTTGCTAAAATTGACTCAAAAATCCAGGTTGAAGAAGCAGCTTTCAATAATTTACAAGCTGCACTTAAATTAGATGAGGAAGCAGCAATACTAGTCCAAGAGAAAGCTTACTCCAATAATTGGCAAGAAGCGAAAGGTAAATGGCAGCAGGCAATTAGCATTTTAGAGAAAATTCCTAGGGCTTAATCAATATATTGAAGAATCTGCCAAATATCTCAATAAATCTCCTGAAGACTGCAATATTATCTTTGCAGCCCTATCTGAAGCTCTCGAAGATATTGGTACTGTTGAATATTTAATGTCTTTGTGCCATTATCAATCTGCTTTTTGTCCAATCGAAAGTATTGCAATGGATGAGGATGGCTGCTACGACCATAGAGGTGAAGCAGTCGATATAATCTACCGCATATACCCAACAGAATGGATGGTAGAAGATAAAGACCCCGAATTTGGAGTAAGTCTCTGGGATTATTTTGAACCATTAGTCTATTCAAGGAAGCTAGCTTTAATTAATCCTGTCAGTGCTTTTGTAATGCAAAATAAAGCTTTAATGGCTTTAATTACAGAATTAGGAGTTGATTTTTTTAGTCAGAATAATTTGGCAGGATTTGAACATTTTCTACCTACATTTATGGAACAAGATAAAATCAATCCTCCCTTAGTGTCAAAACCCACTTGGGGGAGAGAAGGGAGAGAAGTTAAAGTTATTAAAAGTAATCAAGAAATAGCTTGTAACCCAGACCCAGAGTACGCTTATTTTGCTAAAATTTACCAAAAATATGCTGATTTACCAATTATCAAAGTAGAAGGAGAAGAGTATAGATTGCAGTTATCTTGCTTTTTGATCAATGGCGTTGCTGAAGGAGTGGCAGCAAGAATTGGTAAAGATGTGATTAATAATAACTCGAAATTTCTGCCAATTGGGTTTTAGGGGGAGAAGGGAAGAAACGGGAAAGTCGAATTTAGAATTTACCACCCAGCAGGCAAGGTAAGAAGGCGAACGCTTAACTTTGGGATTGAATCATGAACACGCTCTAAAGACTTGATAAAATTCTGAAAAGTCATAATTGTAGACAATTAAGATTGAATCAGACCATACTTGCAACTTACTGGGATTCCCAATTTGGGAATCTGGAAGTTTCGTTGTAGATTCCACTTCGGTCTGGTCATGCAGGGATCGCTCTTTTTCCTCATTGACTTGCTCAATATGACTGTGGTTTATATGCGTCGCTCTTTTTGGGATGTAAGCTAAAAGCACAAAAGATATGAGTTAACATCCTATGCAGCAGTCCACAAAAGGCAATTACCGGGATCTTTGGCGGCAGCTTGTTACTTTGGCTGCAATCTTTGGTGCTTTCGTTATCAACGTAGTATCGAACATTTTTCCGCTCAATGGACTCAGCATAGGGGAAATTTCCAATACTTTGTTTAAAAATGTCCTGATTATCCCTGCTAATTACGCCTTTGCTATTTGGGGGCTGATTTACCTTGGGTTGTTTGCTTTTGGGGTATACCAAGCTCTACCTGACCAACGAGATGACCCTGATTTACGTAAGACAGGTTATCTGTTGGTGATTGCCTGTGTTGCTCAAAGTATCTGGGTTTATCTGTTTTTGTCTCGGCTGTTTGCTCTTTCTGTAATTGCAATGCTTTTGATTCTGTTGCCCCTGATTGCTGTCTATGTGCAGTTAGAAATTGGCAATAAGCGTGTACCTCGGCTCAAGAAATGGTGTATTCAGTTTCCGATTAGCATTTATCTAGGCTGGATTAGCGTGGCAACCATTGTCAACGTAGCGTGTGCCTTGTATTTTCACGGGTGGAATGGTTGGGGGATTTCTGCTGTAATCTGGACTCTCATAATGTTATTGATAGCAACAGCAGTTGCAGCATTTATTGTCATCCAGCGTCGAGACATCGCTTATACAGGAGTAATACTCTGGGCATTGGTAGCGATCGCACTCAAACACTTTGATAACTCAATGCTCAGAAATGCTGCGTTGGTTTTGGCAATTGTCCTAGTTTTGACCGCTACGATTAACAGCTTACGCCCCCAACAAGAACATATTTAAGTGCGATGGCGTACCCGCCCACTGTAGGCTCACGCCCAAAAATTAACATTCATTGATGATGTCCTCACTAGCACCCTATTGGCGTAATACACTCAAAGTAAGAAGTCGGGTAGTTGACCGTGGAATTATCAACACTACAAGGACAACCAGCAAGTATTCTCGGTTTAGCAGGGCAATCGATAGATGCTGCAACTGTTTTGTTGGCATTTGAGGCGGGAATTAATTACTTTTTCTTTTACAATCTGGAATCTGAAAACTTTTTGGGTGGCTTAAAACCTCTGTTGCTAACAAAGCGTGAGCAAGTCTTGGTGGCAACGGGGAGTGAAAACCGAGATATACAATCTTTACGCCTTTACCTCGACTCTGTGCGCCATTGTTTAAATGTCGAAATGGTAGATGTATTTTTTATTGAATATGTCTCCCCTGCTGATGACATGACCCAGGTTCAGGTGTTGCTTGATGAACTTCGTTTGTGGAAGGATTCTGGACTTGTACGCTACGTGGGAGTTACCACACACAATCAAGCCATAGCTTTAGAAATGATAGAACGTCATCAGTGTGATGTGTTAATGCACCGTTACAATATGGCACATCGCAAGGCTGAACAAAACGTTTTGCCTGCCGCTCAAAAAGTTGGTATTCCCGTGGTGGCATTCACTTGCACGCGCTGGGGAACGTTACTCAAAGGTCATCACAACTGGTACGGAAAGTTACCCACGGCAGCAGATTGTTATCGCTATGCGTTAAATCATTCAGGGGTGCGTCTGGCGCTGACCGCCCCCAAAACTAGGCAGCAATTAGAAGAAAATCTTGCTGTTCTGTACGCACCCCAAATTGAAGCCCAAGAAGTAGCTAAATGGCACTCATACGGGAACTTAATTTATGGAACTGGGCAAGATGCGTTTGATACTCAATGGGTTTGAAAGGTGGAATGGTTGAGGGGAGCGATCGCACTGTGAGATAGCCACGTAATAGATGCTTGAATATAGAAGTCAACAAAAACCAATTATACCCATGTCAGAAATTGAAAACTTAGGAGTGAGTGTAGAGGAATATTTGGATGGATTGGCAGCAGGGATTGATGTTTTGGAATTGAAGCGGTTAGAAGCAAGGGGAATTCCCACAAACCTAGCTTTAGAAGTGATGGCGATTATGCCAAAGGTAATTGATGGCACGGCTACTCCTGAAGAGGTTGTCCGAGGGCTAATGATTATGTCGCCATCCTTAAGAGAGCAAATTGAATAGTTTCGAGAATTACCACATTGGTTTACTTTGGATTGTCGCCTTGCATCAGTGCATCCAACTGAGCTAACAACTTCTCTACTTTGGATTTTTTCTTCGGATCATCCCACACTTTAGCTTTTTTGAAGCGTTGAAAGGTATCATCAACGCGGTCTTTTATGGATGCTGATTCTGTTTGCTTTGATGACTCTGATTTAGACTGCTGCTCAATTTCTTGAATCTTACGCTTGATTTCGCTCAGTGAGAGATTGTAAGCGATCGCATCTTCTAAGAATTGAATTCTAGTTTTTTCATCTTGAATTCGGGCGATCGCTTTGGCTTTACTTGTCTCCAGTTTCCCCTGACGTAATACCTCTAAAATGTCACTGGGAAGATTCAGCAAGGGCAGACGATTGCTGATAAAAGAATCTAGCTTGATATTACCAAGGGAAGTAAGAACCTCCTGCACCACATCAATTACATCATTGCCAATAACGTTATTGGCAGCAGTTCTACCTCGCTGTTGATTTTGAATGTGATGTAGCAGTGGTGGTACTTCTTGGAGTGAAATCTTTAATTTGACAGCCAAAAGCCGCACAATCCCATCAGTTTCTTCAAGGTCAGTGAGTCCCGAACGAGCGAAGTTTTCAATTAGGGCAATTTCTAGAGCATCTTCATCACTGAGTTGACGAATGACTACAGGGACTTCTGCCAATTCCAGAATGTGTCCTGCTCTGTAGCGCTTTGCCCCTGCCACTACTTCGTGTTTGTCACTACCGGGAATAGGACGGACTAGGAGTGGTTCTAGAATGCCGTTTTTTCTGGCAGTAGCAACAATTTTGTCTACCTCTTCTGGGTCGATGTAGTACCGCAGTTCTGCTGTGGGCAGCACAATCAAACTGAGGGGCATAGTTGCCTTAGTTTGGTTAGCATCATCCCTAAAGATAAACTCTTCTACCATGCGTCTATCTCTTGCCATTGGTTACTCCCAAGGCTTCGGTAAAAAGTGCCTCAAAATCTTTGGCGGCGCGTTTAGCAGTTGCTCCTGGTAGTCCCCAAACCGTCGTGCCTTGCCCTGGTGCATCAGCAATTACTTGAAGGTCATACACCATTGTTTTTAGTAAAGGAAACCCTGTGTTTTTTTCGGATATTGCTCTTTGGGCATCTTTGAGTAATACAGTTCCTTTTTTTGCGTGATTTAAAAATAAACCAACATGGGGCATACCACCTCGCAGTTCTCTTGCCTGCCGCAAAATTCTTACCATCTTTGATGTACTGTGCATATCTAGACCTGCTGGTTTACAGGGTACTAGGGCTAGGTCACATCTAGATAAGATTGCCTTGGTTGTCTCGCTGAGGCTACCTGGCCCGTCTACAACTACAGCATCATATTGTTCTGCTAAAGTCGGCAGTTCATCAAATAAATCATCCGGGTCTATCATTGTTTTGCAGGGCAGTTGCAGGTCTTTCATCCAGTTAGTACTACTTTGTTGTGCATCTGCATCCACAATCATCACTGTTCCACGCTGGCTTAACCAATATGCCAAATGCCCAGATACGGTGGTTTTGCCTGCTCCCCCTTTTTGGTTCGTTAACCCGATAATCATAATTTTTCACGCATCTACGTGCTAAATTTACTACTGCGCTTGTATCCGTCACAATTAACTGTCACTGTTTATTTAGCAGCAATAGTATCAGTTTTTTTATGAGATGACTTGATAGTACTGCGATCGCATCCCATTTATGTGGTTTTGAAGATAGACCCGTTGCCAATAACGTTATTGGTAGAAATGCTTTTATTTAGAGAAGCTGATGCAAGTGAAAATCTTAGCTGGTATTGAGCCGATAGAAAAAGTAATCCACCAGGGAGGTACTGCCCCTCCTATGTCTGTGTTATCAGCACAGCGCCTCACTTTTCGGCTTCTGGTGGAAAGCGGAAGATGGAGGAATTGAACCCCCAGGTGTTACCCTGCTCTAGTTTTCAAGACTAGTTGCCCTCCCTTGAGCAGCATCTTCCATATAAGGGGTGTCTGGCGGGACTTGAACCCGTTATGACTGGTTCCACAAACCAGCGCCGCGACCACTTTGGCTTCAGACACCATCAATGGAATCAATGGGACTTGAACCCATAACCTCCTGCTTGCAAGGCAGGCGCTCTAGCCAATTGAGCTATGACCCCATGTGGCAGGAGTGACAGGATTTGAACCTATATAAAACCGTTTAGAAGACGGTTGCCTTATCCATTAGGCGACACTCCCATAAATTGGTAGCCCCGGCAGGGATTGAACCCGCGACTTCCTCTTTGTAAGAGAGGCACTCTCCCAACTGAGTTACAGGGCTAAGAAAGCGATCGACGAGACTCGAACTCGTACCGTGAGTTTGGAAGACTCTGATGCTGCCGTTACACCACGATCGCATTAGTCAAGCTGGTGACAGGAGTTGAACCTGCAACCTACTGATTACAAGTCAGTTGCTCTGCCAATTGAGCTACACCAGCATTTGGTAGCGGAGCCGGGATTTGAACCCGGTATGTGAAGGCTTATGAGACCCCAGAGCGCACCATAGCTCTATCTCCGCGATACCCCTGACTGGATTTGAACCAGCAACTTCCAAATTTTAAGTTTGGCACCTCTTCCACTTGGGTTACAGGGGCAAAATTTGGTGGGCGCTACAGGGGTCGAACCTGTGTCAGCCTGATTAAGAGTCAGGAGCATAACCGTTCTGCCAAACGCCCAAGATTTGGTGGGTCGCCCAGGGGTTGAACCTGGATAAGTCTGCTTAAAAGGCAGCTGCATATCCGCTCTGCCAACGACCCAATTTGGTACTCCCGACAGGAATTGAACCTGCAAAAATTCCGTCCCTCAAACGGAAGCGTTTACCAATTTCGCCACGGGAGTATGCTTGGGCAAATGCCCAGTACCCTTGGTGGGAGTTGAACCCACAAAATCTGGTTTCTAAGACCAGCACGTTTGCCAGTTTCGTCACAAGGGCAAATGGTCGGGATGGTAGGATTTGAACCTACGGCTCCTTGTCCCCAAAACAAGGCTTCTAGACCACTGAATTACATCCCGATATCTGGTACTCCTGACGGGAGTCGAACCCGTACACAGACTGTTTTTGAGACAGCCGCCTCTTCCAGTTGGGCTACAGGAGTATGTATAGGCTGGGAAGGAAGGAATCGAACCCTCAAACTTCGCATTCAAAGTGCGACGGCTTTGCCTATTTGCCTACTTCCCAATAAATGGCTGCCCCAGTAGGACTCGAACCTACAACCTCGCGGTTAACAGCCGCTTGCTCTGCCATTGAGCTATGAGGCAATGTGCCAGTCCCCCAGATCCGGATTGAACGGATGACCTCCTGTTCTTCTCCTATCGGAGACGCTACGCGAACAGACAGGCGCTACTACCAACTGAGCTACCGGGGGATAAGGCGAGAACGGAGAGAATTGAACTCCCAATCTTCAGTTTCGTAATCTGAGATGTTATCCAGTTACACCACGTTCTCATAAGGCGGAGAGAGAGGGAGTTGAACCCACAGTGAGATGATGAATCTCACGACTGTTTAGCAAACAGCTTGCCCTGCCAATAGCAATCTCTCCATAATGGGCCGGGCTGGAATTGAACCAGCAACACTGAACGCGGCGGTTTTACAGACCGTTACCTACACCAATAGGTGAGCCGACCCATGAGGCAGTGCCGACGGGAGTTGAACCCGCAAACCCAGGATTGAAAGACCTGTGGCTTTACCAATTTGCCTACGGCACCACAAACGCAGAGACTAGGATTTGAACCTAGAACAACAGTTTTGGAGACTGTGATGTTGCCGTTACACCATCCCTGCATTTGGTAGCAGTGGCGAGAGTCGTTCGCGCCAGTGTTCCCGAAGGGTACTCGCATATACCAAGTTATGAGCTTGGGGCTTTGCCGTAAATCGCTACACTGCAACGTTTGGAGTCCAGGGCGAGAATTGAACTCGCACAGTCGGTTTTGCAGACCAACACCCTACCATTAGGCGACCTGGACATACTACGAGGACGACAGGAATCGAACCTGTGACCACTTGCCTCGGAAACAAACGCTCTTTCCGACTGAGCTACATCCTCATTTGGAAGCCTTGACGGGAGTTGCACCCGCTTCTCCGTGCTTGAGAGGCACAGCGACTTGTCTATTTGTCCACAAGGCTACACGGGGATGATGAGATTTGAACTCACGGTCTTTCGCTCGACAGGCGACTGCTTTAAACCGGACTAAGCTACACCCCCACGTTGGATGGCAATTATTTAGTTTTCATGGTTCAGAAGTGTTTGCGCTATGCCTTTTTGAGAGGCTGTAGTGCTTTACTACATTTATGCTACATAATGTATTACAAGATGTCAAGGGCATACTACAAAATTTTTTGAGAACTGAGAGGGCAGTGTTATGTAATCGCGGTATTGCCCTCTCTGATTGAGTTTGAAGTAAATTACTCAGATTCACTTAGGCGTTGTGCGCTCCAAAACTGTTCAGCAAATGCTACTGCTGGGTGAATTGGGGCTTTAGGCTTACTTTTGAGAACCATTTCAGCTTCATGAGGTAAGCGATCGCTCTTAGTTGAATTACACTTCTCACACGCAGTTACAACGTTGTCCCAACTGTGCTGTCCACCTTTTGAGCGGGGTATTACATGGTCAAGCGTCAGATGCTTGCTGCTACCGCAGTATTGGCAGGTGTGGCTATCACGCTTGAGTACCTCACGCCGATTTACAGGTGGTACTTTCCAGTGGCGTTCGGGATTACCAACGGTCAAGCGAATATGTTCAGGAACTTGTAGTACAACACTGGGTGAGCGGACTTCCCACTGCTTTGTAGTGCCAAAATTCAACGATTCTGCCTGACCTGTGACTAATAGCACGATTGCTCGTTTAATGTTGATACGTGCTAGTGGTAAGTAGTTCTTGGAGAACACTACCACTGAATTTTGTAGTATTTGTGATTGCTGAAAAGGTGGTTGAGCTTCCATAAGTTGATTTACTCCTCAAAAAATAACCCCCGCCTCTGGTGAAAAGAAGCGGGGGTCACGTAGTTAATACTTTTTGACCTATGTCGGTGCTAGACAACATTTGCACCTCCCGCTTTGGATAAGTTGATCTGGATTCAGCCATCCGGCAATTGCTCCAAAAATACTTTCATGCTGCAATTTACAGCCGACAAAACAATACATTCCCTCAAACGCAAACAGCGCGAATACTCTGCCTAAACCCTTGTTGGGTCGGCAATGCATCACGCTGCTAATGGTTGAGGAGAATCTGCTTATCATTGAAGGTTTGTAGTATTTGTAATTGAGACTTATATCAATAATACAGTTGTAGTATGCGTTTGTCTACTGCACAATTCTGGGGACGGGCGAACGCTGCGTGAATGCCTTGGCGGTAAAGGCTAAATTTGCAGATGGGGCATCATTTTTTCTCAGCACAACCTTCTAAAACCTTATTCCCCAGGATAAAAATTGCCGAGTATGGATACTGTTTATCTGACATACCATCGCTACAGGCATCGACTTTTTTTATGATTAAGATATTGTTGCCTTTGCCTTGAAGTCGGTAAACTCGCACCAAGTCTGCGGGACGCGCCTCTGCTTTTAGAGGTGCAACGTAGGAGAAGGTTTGCTGTTTTGTGTCTGGCGAAGAGTAGACAATTCTCTTCTTGCTCACAGTAACACTCCAAAAGGGTTCTGTACCCCTAGCGATGAATTCTTCACTACTCGTAGTTTCTGCAACAACGAGACTATTGCTAGTAATAGATGATTCATTGGCAGTACTGGGACAGTTAGCTAGTAAGCTAGCGCCAAATAAGAGCAGAGTAACATAACAGATGAAACTTTTCATGTATCGAGGTATAGCTACTAATTTGCAATATTCTTGTATGTTATTGGACAACTGTAAATATACGGCACTCAAAAGACGTGGAACAGTTCTGCCCTAATGCTCCCCTCAAGTATCCGATTATCCTCTAAGAAATGGAGAAATATGATGGATGAAGACAAGCCCACAAAATCTAGAGTTATTACAGGAACATTTAAATATTGTAATTCTGGCAGAGAAGAAGAAAAAACAGTTACTTGTTTATTTACTGAAAGGTCAGAAAAGTTTGAATTAACAAAGGTGTATGTTGTTGAGTTTGGATGTGAGCTAATTTTTTGTAAATCAGATAACCACTTTTTAGTTAATGATTAGTGCGATGCCCACGGCACAATTTCCACAGTATAAATACTGTAATAATATGAAAATCCTAATTAAAATTTGGCTGAAACTTCTACTAGATGACACCCTTTATTTATTAGAAGAGGAGTGTTTTAAATAGATGGTAAATAGAAAACTTATCGTTTGGGAAGAAGATATTAATAATATTGAGCAGAATTGAATTAATGGCGTTGCTTGCCGCCGTAGGCATCGCTCCCACTTTCCTCTAAGAAAATTGTTTTATATAAAGGTGGGTAGAGTTTGAGATACTACTGCTACACTGTTGTTTTCAGTATTCTGTGAAACAGTAGCATATCAAATGACAAATTATCTTTTACCAGAAGACTTTAGGGTATACGTTAGTGACGAAGGGAGTGTTGTCAACTGGGCAACGCCTGGATATACAGAGAAAATTCTGCCCACCGTCAACAAGTATATGTTGCGAGATGGCGGTTATATTGCTTGTTATTCTCGCAATGAAGAAGGAAGTATTTATTCTGTTGGTGGTGGAATTTATGTAATGGGTCAAATCCGATTACAAGGTCGATACATTGGGCGGATATTTCACCCCTTGGGTTATGAGGGTAAAGATATTAGTGCTGCTGTTGAGTTC
This sequence comes from Nostoc sp. CALU 546, assembly GCF_048836525.1. Classification (NCBI taxonomy): domain Bacteria; kingdom Bacillati; phylum Cyanobacteriota; class Cyanophyceae; order Nostocales; family Nostocaceae; genus Nostoc; species Nostoc sp. CALU 546. Next base: position 32,709 of record NZ_JAWJTF010000053.1, on the reverse strand, counting down.
AAAACCCTTTGCAATCAAACATTTGCTGCTGCACGCAATGGCGGCTGGGCTGGTGGTGATACTGGCGGTTGGTTTGGAATCGAGTAATATCGTTTTTAATTTTCCGGAATCGCTAACTTTACTGTGGTAGTAACACACAGACAAGCAAATATAACGCACTTTCTATAATTAACCTTTGGGAATATACCCAACTCAAGCCTAGTCGTTATGACTAGGCTTTTGAGTTTGAGTCTGTTACCCGAAGAGTTAAAGCAGGTATCGCATTTACCACAACGATAACTGCCCCGGTGAAACATTAGACTTACCGCCTCTATGGTATAAAAGGTGACAAGCACTGCACAGAGCTATAAGGTTGCCTCTGTGATTATTTGCTGGATTTCTGTCCCAATGGTGTACCTGTAGCGTGTACACTCTACGTTTTGAGCGTGTAAGTTTTGCTGTGTTTTCTCCTGGGGGGATGCACTGTAACCCGCACTTTTGACAACGCCACTGGGCTTGTTGCTTAACTGAAGTGGCAAGTTCTGACCAATTGTCTGGGTACAGAGAATGGGTAAACGTCATCAGTGTAATTCAACTAAGGCTTGACCAATTGTAATGCGAATAGCAGCGCAAAAGCCTATTCTTCATCCTTATCGAAGGACACACAAGGACTATCAATTACAATTGCACTTTGGAATGAATTACAGAAAATGGCGGTTGAACAATTAACCCCAAACTCGTCAGGGTGAATGCACTGTATGGCTCCTTCTACATTGATATGAAAAGCACAGTCATTGCAAATAGTTTTAAATGGCAATGGTTGACAGTCGATTGAGTCGGACATCAGCTAATTTCGAGTTCGGTATCGGGGATGATGATAATATTTTAAATTTGCAGCATAACTTAATATATAGCGTTGGGCAATCGTCTGGTGGAGCAAGCTTATCGCCCTCATTAATCGAACTCTCCAAAAAAGTTAACCAAGAGAAAGCAACAAGGTGAAACAATAGTGTGAAACTCTTCATCCTACTTATCAATGCTCAAATTTACACGCTTTCACTTCGCCATTATTAGCAGTGCGTTGCTTTCATTTACAATAAGTGCTGGTGTACCTGCTGCCAATGCCCAATCCCAACAATGTGAAGCTGAATCCGTTTCAATTTCCCGCAGTGGAAAAATAGCCACGGAAATTACATTTGTCAACCAGCGAAGCACACCAGTAAGATTATATTGGCTTGATTACTCTGGTCAACGGAAGTTTTACGCCTTAATTGCTCCAAATAAGAGAATTACTCAAAGCACCTATGTAACTCATCCTTGGGTAATTACTGGTACTAAAAACAACTGTCTGGGTGTTTATTATCCTGATGGACAACCGCGCATAGTAGAAATTCTCTAACGCCCCAAAGCGATGCAAAAGGCGGCAAGCTACGCACTCCCTCTACTCATCATCATCATCATCTGGCAAATACAAGGCGCTGCTATCAGTTGGTCTAGCATGGAGATACATTTCCTCAAAATCTCGGCAGCACTGTACCGGTTCCCGCATCCTTCTTCACTCTTACATACCCCTTGGTAGTATCGCTCTTGCTATGTCCCAACTGGTCTTGCACCTGAAAAAGCGGTTTACTCTCCACCGCCCTCGTTGCATGAGAATGCCGCAACCAGTGACACGAAAACTTCACCTTCGCCACCTCAGATATATCCTGAATCAACTTTTTAATTGCCCGATCGCTCAACGGCAACCCCCTTTTTGCTGGGTCAGGTGAGATATTGGCAAACACGGGCATCTTATCACTAGCCATCCCCCGGTACTTTTTGAGAACGAGCGAAGTCTGATGGTCTAAGCCAATCTCGCGGTACTTGCCACCTTTGCCTCGGAACTTAATCGTATAGTATCCCCGGTTTCTATCCTCTGGTGTCGGGTCGGGATACCACTGGAAATTATGCCAATATAACCCCGGATAATCTTCCTTGGGTTGGCCCGGTTCATCACCTGGAACCGTCACGCGACCCACTTCACCAACCCGCATCCCACTGTAAAAAATCAAACTAAAAACTAGCCAATACTTACCCCCCAACTGCTTGGCTGCATCAGCTAGCTTCTTCATCTCGAAATCTTCTAGATATCGCTCTGCCTTCGGTAAATTACTGAAATTGTCGTAATTTATACTACTTGCTATATTCCGCAAAAAATAGCCAATACTCTCCCCGCTCCCATAGCTCCACAGCGATCGCAATATCAGCACTCGGTTACTTTTAGTATAAGGGGAAATCTCACCCCAACTAGCAATAAATTCGAGTAATTTTGGCTGCTGTAGCAATCTTAAATCAGGTATACCTTCATGACGTACCCAATCAAGCAATTTTTGACCAAATCGGTAGTATTTTCGTTTAGTTTGTTCGCGGTTTTGGCTTCCAGCCCAAGCCAAAATTAACTCCTCATCATTACCCACCGCAGGCGTGCGGTAATAATATTGCCGAATTACCTCCTCTACCAATTCTGGAGTTACTTGAGCATTAGTGTTTTTAATTACACTTGGTTGGGGAGTAGCAGGCAGAATTTCTACAGAGCCAATCTCAATATTAGTAACATCCATCTGGTCTTTAGGGTTACGCGACCATAAAAATATAGCTTCCTGGAAGTGATGTTTCAGGAAGCTTTTATATTCTACGACAACGCCGTGGATATGCCGGCACTCTTCGTTAATAATTCCAAAAGCCTGCACAAAAGTAGCAATATCCCTTCTAGGGCGAAAGACCCAAAACACGGCGGACGATTCCCGAACGGGTTTGTGCTTGAATCACCAATCCCTGATATGTTGATAGCATTGCTATCTACTTGATATCGATAGCTGTTGCTATCAATTGCGATATCACTATGTCTGACGAGAACAAACCCAGCGAGATGATCCGCGTACCCACTCCCCTGATTCCAGCAGTTAGGGAGTTATCCCGGCTGCACCGACAAGGACGAACAAGCGAGTTGCTTCACTCTTTGGATGAATTAATACTGGCGTTGGACAGTAACAGTAGAAGCGCCAACCCTACTTCCCAAACGATATTAGCTATTTGCGAACGACTGGATAAGCTGGAATCACAGAACTTCGGTGAATCTAATAGCAACGAAACTGGAGCAATCCATAATCTCGCCGATTTAGAACAAAAAATTGAGGGGATGACAGCCCGAATGACACAGTTTACCGAGGCGATTATTAAAATTCAAAATCATCTCAACAACCAACCAAGGCGGCAGAAGAAATCGTACTATAACAATTCATCCTATCAAGGGCATACTCCGCGAATCCAACCATTAACGGAAGAAGGTTTAGCTTCAAGACTTGGTGTAAATGTAGAAACTATACGTGAACAGCGAATTAATCTGCATCCACCGCTTTTTGTGGCATGGTGCAAGGGCAAGGATAGATCAGGTATGGGGTGGGAATTTAACGAAAATACGGGGTTATATCATCCGGCAAGTTAACGGCGCTCTTGCGATCGCCCCTAGTCTATTAGCTTGAACATGCCAAATATTCCCTAACTCACATCTTGCACCTAGCCTTAGCGATTATAAATCGCGGCTATATAAACGAAGAAACGAAGTCCGCCTGGTATTGTGAAGACTAACGGAAAATCAAGGTTCAAAACCCGCCTGCGCGGGTTTTGCCTGTGTAGCCGCGACTTCTAGTCGCCTGGTGCAAGATATAAGCTAATCGCACGCAGCATACTTGCACTACCTTTACTGTTAACCAAAAGAATCGGCGCAAGATGCGATGGACGATTCGCTTCAATAAAACCTGTGGCTGCGTGTTTAGCACTAGCCGTCACCATCACAACAATGTCAGAATTTCTCACCCACTGACGCAGCCTATCATTACCTCCCTTGTCATGACTGAGATAAACTGTCACTTCTTTACAAGCTGCTTCTAAAATACTTTTTACTCTGATTGCTGCGGTTTCTGTGAGAGTGTAAATAAGAACAGATTTACTCTTGAGTTTTTGGAAAATATTCACCTCAACTTCCAGATTTTGCTCGACTAAACTCGCTGGTTCGTCAAGCAAATCTGGAAACGATTCTCCTAAGTGTAAATCTTTTACCAAAGCGCGAAAGATTCCTCTTTGCACTTCATCAATACGTTCTGTAAAACGGCGTAGAGTTTCAGCCGTAGCAAATAGAAGTTGTTCGCGCTTTTCTAGGACTGGGCAGGGATATGATATTAGTACATCAATTAAGTCAAGCATCCAATCAACTTTTTTGGGTGAGGCGAACCTGTCCCAAAGCTCCAAAGCATAGTCTACAATCTCTGTATATTTTGCTGTATTAACTCCCAAAGTTAAAATAGCGATCGCTAAATCATTGAACAAAACCAAATCAACATCCCCACCCTCTGTACTCAGGACTAGCAGTTCTAGCAATGAGTAATAAAGGCTGAGAAACTCGCTACGGGGAAATTGCTCATCTTTCTGAAAAAATCCTAGCAAGTAAGGAAGCGCATCGTGCAGGATAGACTCAGCTGTTGAGCCTACTTTACTTAACAATTCGTCAAATTCTGCCACCGCCTGTGGTTGCATCAGCAAGCTAGTGACATCCCACTCGGCAGAACCCTGGCGTGCAGTGTATAACGCTCGTTCCCAGGTTGGCTTTTTATCAAGTTGCGATAACCACTCCAACCAATTCGTTGGGACAGATAAAGCTGTTGGGGTGTCTTTTGTTGTACCTTTTTGGCTTCCCCGCAGTTGAGTAAGAAAATCTTGGTTCCAACGTACCTTTAGCAAGGCTGTTTGCTCGTCAGCAGTCAACTCGTCAAAGGCTTGCAATACAGCTTTTTCCACCGCCAAAGTTTGCAACTCGTAGGCGCATTGAAGGAGCAAGCGAACTTTCTCTTTCGACGACGTAGCATTACAAAGCAATGAAAAAGCTTGATCAAAGTCTCCATTTTTGGATAGCTGTTCGGCTTGTTGCAGGGGGTCGCCTTCGCTGTTCGGGGTAGCATCTTTTAGCAGTGCAGCTAACCTTTGCAAATAGCTGCGGTGAGTTTCTTCAACTTCCCCAATTGCCAGCAGTTCGTCTCGAAGTGCAGGTTTCGTTGGTTCTCCACCCACCGCCAGCAGCATAAATAATTTCAATACTTCCGGGATTTTACTACCTGCACGGACAGCAAAAAGATTGTTGTAACGGGGGAAAACTACTTCTTGGAAATAGGCTACAGCACTGCCTGGGGCGTTATTGTCCTCAAAATGTTGTAGTTCAGTGCAGTATACTGCCTTCAGCAGAGCTTGGGTAACGGCGAAGGGGCGGCGAACCTGTAAAAGATTGCCTAGTTCCGGGAGGGTAAGCAACTCATTCCATTGCTCTAGTTCTGCTAAGAGTTGCACCCGCAGAAACAGCAGATTCAGCGCATCCAGACGATGCTGGTCTACAAGGTATTGTAGTGAGTTTTCCGCAGCAATGCGATCGCCTGCTTGCAATGCCATATAAAAGTCCCGCAGTACGCGACCTGTGGGACGGGGAATATCTGCGATCCGTTTCACCCGTCTCTCACTCACTCGGCGCATCTGCTCTAGTGCTTCCCAAACATCTGTCGCTTGTCCGCACAGTTTGACCGCAGCGCCTCCAGTAAATTCGTAAACTGCTAATTCTATAGGGTCTTGGGGGTTTAGTTGCGCTCTTTGTCCACGAAATGTCGAATATGTGGGGCCAACAAACGCCATTAATTCTTCACTCAAACGGCGTAATTGGCGTTCCGAAAAGGCGATGGCGTACCAATCTACACTCTCGGAACGCCAGCAGGGAAGAATTGTTGGCTGAGGTTCGCCTTTGGTCAACAACTCGACCCAAGGACGGATTTTGGCTTGTTTTCCTTCGCCACGTTCAATCTTGCCAAGGTCAAATTTGTTGTCAGTGCCAAAAAACTGCTCTAGGAAGTGGCGGATATCTGCATTGCTAGTATTAGTCATCGCTTTTGAATATCACATATTGGCATTGTATAAATGCGGAAGATTTGTATCACGCAGAGACGCAGAGGCGCAGAGAGAATAGGGAGTTTTAGATTTCAAGAGATAAAATTTCATTCCATGATTCACCAACGGCTACTTTTTAAATTACGAATTACGAATTACGAATTACGAATTACGAATTACACCCCATCGGTTAGTAAAAATCAACTGTTGTTCAGCGATCGCTTCTGGGGATGTTTCATAAGTTACAACTTCCTCATTGATTGTAATACCGTTGTAGGTAAAGTTCATCGAACCTGCAAGATAATACCCATCTCCCAGGATACCTTTTGCGTGGAGTTCTTCGGTAATGTGGAATCGCACGGGAACGTCCTGATAATCAGTTCTGACTTTGATTTGTTCAATAAATCTATGGTTGTGAGAGTCGGGACGGGTAGCAATGTGTACAGTCGTTCCCCGTTCAGCTAGGGTGGCGAGGACTTGGGAGAGGCGAATGCGGGAACGACTCCATGAGGGTTCTAAGCATAGGAAGGTGTTGGCGGTGTTATCGATAACGGGGATGTCAGATATCCACGGTGAAACAAGCCAAATGTATTGGCTGGGGGTGATAAGTTCGGCGACGAAGATTGTTTGGAGTAAGTCAGGGATTTGGCGGGAACTTAGGCGGGAGTGAATATAGCGGGATGACATTTCTTCTTATTCCTGACGTGGATCTAACTGGGGCGGATGCCAACCCGCTTCTACCCAAAAACGACGAGCAACTTGAATCGAAGGCTCATCCCGACGTTCATCATTGAAGTCAAAGCGATGGCTAGTAGCTCTCCCTGTAGAAGTTGTACCTACAATTTTTGTCCCGTCTTTTGTCCAGATAAAATGCTCAGACCATTGTTGCTGACGGGGATGAAATAGAGGGACTTGTTTTTGAGTGTTGGGATCAGTACCTACTGTAAAATTATAGTGACGCTCATTACAGCGATGACAAGCTAATGCCAAATTATCCAATTCATCAGAGCCACCCAAAGACTGCGGCATGATATGGTCAATGGTAAAACGGTCTGGACTCAAGTATTCTGGAGAGTGACAGTATTCGCAGAGATATTCAGCTCGTTTTCTTACAAGTCTTCGAGTTTGTTCGGACACCATTTACTTTTGGCTGCTAGTTGAGCGTTAATCAAGGTAAATATTCGCTCAAGTTCGGAAATGCCTACATATTCAGCTTCTTCTTCAGGAGTGAGCGCATCAGCTTTTTTCTTCTGCAACAGTTCTTCAAAGCGAGACTGTAGCTCATCGGTAAATTTAAAAAGATAAATATCACCGAATTCGCTCATCCTGATACCAGAAGACATTAAGGATGAGGGTTGAACCATCAATTGAGTAGTCATTGTGTGTTCACAGTGCCTTTGCTTCTATTGTGCCTCAATTAATCAATGATTATAACGGTGTGGGTGGGTGCGATCGATAAATTTTCATATTTGGACGATTGGTTTATTCATCATGTTGTTGATACGGTAACAGAAGTAGTAGGAGCAGGAACAGGAGACGAATTTAGCCAAAAATTAAAAATTTCTTGGAGAGCAACATTGAGTTTTTTACAAAAAAACTTTGTTTCTTCAATAGTAATCTTTTTGGAGTGTGATTTTGTTTTTTTATCTACTGGATGATCAACACGGTTCCGCATAGAGCCAAGTTCTTTCCAAGTTTCGTGGCCATTTGGAAGGGAAGCTGTGAAAACTTTTCTGTCTGTCAGAGATGCATAGCCATCATGTAATCCTGATTCTGAAGAAAAAGCATATTCATAAAAAGCAATTAAAGTAAGATGTGCAAATTGATGGAAAGTTCTGATATAAGCATTAGGTGATTTATGATAACTACTTACAGATTCTCGTAACTGCTCAACTGCTCTTTCGTAATGGACGCCATAAAACAGATAAAGATTGCTGTATGAAAATGAAACGTCATACATGGTTGAAAGTGTTTGATAGATAAAGCATATTTTGGGTGCGTCTGGTGATAAGCCAACATCTCTAACTAAATCTGATAGCTTGCTTATTTCTTGGTGATATGGCTTTAAATCATCCCAAGTAACTCTACATTTATTCATTTGTAGAAGATAAATAGCTAACCTGTGTAATATAGGGCTTTTGTCAGTACAAATTAAACGAAATAAGGCTAAAAGCTTATCATGTGATTTAATCCTCTGAAAAGCACTATAAGCTAACTCTTGTCTCAGCAGTGATGAAGCTTCTGGATCATCTTTAGTATTATGCTGTTCTTGCTGCAAGCATTCCATAAAATAGGAATGTTGAGCAGGAAGTTTTCCCAATATTCGTGCAGCTATCATTCTGGCATACCAATCTAGTCGAGTATCAGCTAGCCATTCTCGGCATAGGAATGAAGTATTTTTAGCTCCACTAATTTGATATAAAGACCATAGTGAATTGGCACGATGCCAAGAATATACCTTATGCTTATTTATAAAATTTTGCAATTCTTCTATAATAAATAAATCGTTTTTAAAACGTCCTAAACAATAACATACAGCTTCAGAACGCCAAGGCAGTCTGTCAAGTAAATCTATTATTTGCTTACGTATTGACTCATGAGGTTCTAGTCGGTATAAGCAAAACGTGAGATTTGATTCTGCTTCTTTACTTTTGTCTAAATTGTCTAAAAGTGAATAAGCTTCTAAAAATATCTCACGAAATTGCTCTTGCAGTTTTTCATTTCCATCTGTATCTATATTCAGATTTCTATTTGAAGAGGATATTTCAACCTCTTCTTCATCTAAACCTTCATCAAAATCTTCATCTAAATCAGGATAGATATTTGATACTTTTGTTTCTTCGTCTATACTATCGGTATTTGTTTTCTTAACATAATCTGCCGCTAATTCAGCCTGTTCACTTTGAGAAATAGTAGGCTCTTTAATTAGAGTATATTCTCCTGTTCCCGTGGGATCTGTAATTATAAAGCGTAAATGTGTAATTTCTTTATTTATATCCTCTATTTCATGAATGCTAGTTTTTGTGACCTGAGCTACTAATCCAGCCCGCTTAAGCTCTAAATCAAAAAGAATTAGTCCTTGCTGAACAGTTTGCTTGTCAAGTCCTAGAATACGTATATCGTCTACATAGCGTACATAATTATATCCTTGACAAATCATGATCTTATCAAGTTCATATAAAAATAAATTTGCTAAGAAATCAGAAGCATTACTACCTTGAGGAATTCCACGACTCATTTTTACATCTGCTGTATGTGCTGACCATTTTGAAAGACATTCTCTCAAGAGATTTTCAAATTTACTATCTCTTTTACATCTACAATATTTCCATAGAATCTGAATAAGTCTTTCGTGGTCAATAGTGTCGTAAAAAGACACAATATCTGTTGAAGCAATCCAAGAATTCCCCTTACGGTATAATCTTTCAACAGAATTAACAAAGTTATTATATTGTTGTTTCCAGGGACGGAGCATCCAGCGTTTACCTGAACCAGCATAAATATTACCAAAAATATGTTGATTCTGGTGAGTCACCAGATATTGATGACTTTCGTCAGCAATAACATTAACAACAGCTTGGTAAACAATAACATCAGGTACAGCCATCAACGACATTGTTCTCAATGTCGTTGATGGTTTGGGAACATACACTTTATGATCTGCTAGCGGTGTATAGGGAAAATCTTCCGCTTGTACTTGCCTTATTAAATCTTTTAAATTAGCTTCGAGATTAAAGGCAAATATTTTAAATCCCAACTCATCAATAATCATACGGCTAGTAACATTAATTGTTCTTTGCCAAGCCAGCAGAAAATTATCGTAAGTTAGAAATTTATCCCACAAATTTTCAGAAAATGTCATTTTTTATATTTATTACTTAGTCAATAAAATGTAAATTATCAAAGGCTTGTACTTATTTCAGTCCTTTCCTAAGAGAAGTTTTTAGTCTAGGATTAGAATCATAAAAAATAAAATAAGTGACTCTAAATCATAATATTAATTTAAGAAGTATACTCACTAAGTATACATAATTTATACTAAAAATATTTTTGTACACATGATCGCTGCACTACCTCCCGCACTGGCAGCCTCACCCGAAACCTTCGCGGATACCTCTGTACCCCCTCCACCAATGGATAAACCTGCAAAAATCAAAGTTCCATAGGTTCAACTGCTAAACTCAACATTGCTGATCTCAAATTATTCTGTGTATTAGGAGACACTATCAGCGAAACCGAAGTACCTTGCTTATCAGAACTTATCTAGAAAACACCTAAAAATATTGATAGGTCGGAGTTAGATTTTGTCAATTCGCAAATTTTGAGGATTTTTAAGAATAAAACGATTGCCTTCTCTGACTAAATCACCTGTGCAGCGAATTGGTAAACGCTCCTGATAGGCTTTAATCGCTAAGATATAATCATGGTCTGCTAGTTCAGTTTTAATTTCTTGCAACTTATCAAAAACTGTACATAGTAAAGTAATTTCTCCACTCAGTTTATCAATTTGAGGAGTGGCAATTTGCATAACCACACCTTGTACGGTGAAATTGGGATAGTTGGTAATAAATTCACTTAATATATCAACTTGGTCACGATTTTCTACTATCTCTAATGTTTTTAATATATCGCTGATTCTTTCAGCATAATCTCCTAAACTATGTTGAAGAGGTAACAAGATTTCATATTCATCGGCGGCATCTTTTTTCAGTCGCCAAATTGCCCCGGCATTATTATATATACGCCCTGTTTCACGCCAACCAGTAGCTAGCAAGTGTGCCTGTAGCACATCAGGGTTAACAGTTTTGAGTATTTCACTATCTTTGATAGTAACTTTCATGGCAAATCTCCAAAACTAATGCGTTGAATGATGGCTTGGAGTGCATCTGGCGTAAACTGATTACTACGGGGTACTTCAATAGTAACATTGGTTGTATTTTCGGTGTCTGGCATTCCGCGCAAGGATACCCAGTAAGCACAATGTCTCAGACACAGTTCGGATTCTGTTTGTTTTATCCAGTCTGTTATTTTTTCGGGAACTAAAACGACTACTAAAATCCGAGGGACAAGGGCATTGATTTTTAAATCGTTATAATTTTTGAGATTGAGGGGATATTTAATATAGCTCTCATCCAGAATACCTCTAGATGTACATTTTAGTTGTAGTTCTAGTCTAGGGGAAAGGATTTTACCTGTACCACCTCTACTTACTATGCCTAAATCTACGCTGTCGTTATCAACTTCTGGTCTATATAAAGAATAACCTGCAACGGCGGCGATCGCTCTAATATAGCTGATGCTAAATTGTTCTTTTTGTTGGTTAATATCCATATTGTGTTGGATGGTCAGACTTTATCTTCAAGCAGATTATTACTGCACCGTTTCTCGCACCCGTAGCCTCACCCCAAACCCTCGCGGATACCTCTGCACCCCCTCCACCAATGGATAAACCTGCAAAAACCCAAGTTCCATCGGTTCCACTGCTAAACTCAAAATCGCTGACTTTAAATCTCCTCTTGCATCAGGAGGCGCTATCAGCGAAACCGATGCACCTTGCTTAAACGCTTCCTCCACCTGTTCTCGCCAATTGGGTTCATTCAGCCAAACTGTGCGATCGCCCACTTGCAAAATATCCAGTAAAATTTCTCTATCAGCATCGGCAACCACAGCAAAGGGATTATAGGAAGATAAAGCACGCGATCGCACTATATTTCCCCTCGCCCACAACAGCCCATAAATCACTTGAAACCGCCAATAGGGATTAGGCTGCACTAAACCAAGATGCAACAATGCCTGATCCAACTGGTCATCGTTGCTGGCGACATAGGCAAACACCCGCGCATCAATTTCAATACCTAAACGCGCTTCTTCTTGATGCCACAAACGAATCAAATCCAGCAGTAGTTTATCGGTTTCTGAGGTACTTCCAGGACGCAAAACCCGTGCGTTAATTGCTGTCATCACCGGATGCGTTACCAAAATCCCCTTAGAGGACAGGACTTTGCGGAGGCGATCGCTTGCTTGTTTTAATTCACCATGTCCTTCGGCTAACCGCACATCAGCCATTGCATCGGCAACATCTGCACTGGTTTGGGTTAACTCCAATAACCGCGTCAGTTCCGAGTCCACAATCTCAAAATCCCCAGGTGACAACGCACTCCCCGCCAATCGGAAAAAATTCGCCGGATCAGCAGCATAGCGCCGCAAGATTTCCTCAATCACCCCACCGCCACCAATGGTAGACTCAGTTATCCAAATTTCCTCTACTTCCTCTGAAATAGCAGGTGCATCTGGTGGACGCGGGCCAGGATCGATATCTAAAATCAGGTCGCCCAAATCAAAGTGGGGACACAATTGCCCGCAAGCATCCAGCAGCGCCCCTCCCAAGGTCGCTTTAAAACGTAATGCTGCCCAAGAGTGCCACTCTTCATCAGGTTCTGACCAGAGAATCGGTGCAAGGTCATTTAATATAGTTTGGATGATGTCTGCGTTGGCAAGTGCCAGCAACCTATCATGTACCCTCTGCCGTCCCTGAATTTGTTCTGGTGCAGATTCTCCTTCTTCCAGTAGAGTTTCTTCGACATTCAAGGTTTGAAAGATATTGTCCAGAACCCTTGCCATTTCTTGACCCATATTTTCACCCAAAAGCGTCTCAAAAGCTTCAGGTAGTGAGATTTGGTCTACCAAGGCGCGGGCGGTAAGCATCGATATATATATTTGATAAAGCCACTCTCGTTGAAAGACATTTGTTAATTCACACAATCTGGCATCTATCAAAACCCGATATCGGAAATATGCCGTGCGAAACGCCCAAATCTTCTCTGGATTAGAATCGCTGGGACTGATGCTGAAATTAGGCGGAATACAAAAGCGAAATACTAGACCATCAACAGATTGGGCAAATCCTACAGCTGCTGGACTACCATCGTGTTTTTGGGTGAAGCGAATTGTCGTATCGAGTTCGTCCCCTTTTTGAAAACGGATGTTAGCATGGGAGGCGATCGCAAACCGCCGCACTTCAAGGGGCGATTGTTGGATGTGGGTAAAGCAGCAAACTTCTGTAATAATTTTGCACCACGAGGAACCTTGGGGTAATTCGAGTTTAATACCGGAGTCGGGAGGAATTATTTGACTGCACCATTCTAATTGGGCATTAGAACGAACGGAAATGCTGGCAGGAACTTGTGTAAGATTGATTGCCCAAGGACGAATGCAGCGAATATCTACAATTTCTCCATTTTGCCAAAGTTGAAAAATTCCCGCTTCTTCAAATTCAGTACAGTAGTCTTCTATTGGTAAATTTTGTTCTCTTTCTTGCCAATTCGGGGGAGCAATCCAGTGAGTTGCATGGATGTGTTGTACCCCAAAACGACGACTAGCCCTGCCTGGTGTAAAGGTTTTCAGTGCTTGAATAATGGGCATGAGGTTAATATCTGGCTGGCTATTACGCAATTGGGGAGGTGTCGTAATCTTTACTTCTGGTAAGAGCAAGTCGCTAAATAAACTGGGGGGAACGAAATCGGGTAAGGGGTCATTGGTTTGATAATCTTGGTTTGATTCATTTAGATGTACTGAAAAGCGATACCAATTAGACTTTAAACGCCGCAACAAAGTGGGAAGTACCACCATCATCAATGACCTTGGGGCTTCCCAGAGAATAGCTTCGACCTCATCTTTGCTCACATTCAAGGCTGATTGCAGATATGCTGCCAATTCGAGTTGTCTTGTTTCTGTTTCGAGAATCTTTTCAATTAGTTCTATTTCTAATTGCTGGCGTTTTTTTGCGTATTCAGATGGGCTGGCAAAATCATACCAAACACTTCCTTTGATTGCTGCTAACTGGTGTCCTACCCAATCCATAAAAGCGAAAACCGCAGATGTGCGAATAACATAGCGGTTTTGGATGGGGAGCGATCGCTTTTCTAAAACTGGGTTAAATAACATATCATAGCCTTGATAGACAATGCGATCGCGTCCGTAGTCAGAAAGCACTACCACTGTCCAAGGTCGCATAATTCGCCGTCGTCCAGCACGTCCTTTTCTTTGGAGAAATGAAGCCATATCTCGCGGTGATTTGTGCTGAATTACACCTCCAACCTCTGGGTCGTTGAATCCCACTTCCAGGGATGCAGTAGCAACAATTACATCACTATTTGGGGTAACTCCAGTATCTTGGGAACTAGTGCGGCCAATACTTAAAGGCAATTCCAACCCATGACCAATTTCTTCACATAAAAGCCAAGATTGCCCAGCAACCAAGCGTTCGCTCCCCTCAGATGCACTATGCGATCGCAATGCTGCAAATGGCTGTCTTCCCCGCAGAGGACGACCCCAACTGTCGCATCCTTCGGCATCCAAAAGGTTATGGAATAAGCGGTTGGTAACATCTAAATCGTCAGTAAAAGCAAAAACACGGGAACCATAGAACCCTTGACTGGGAGGGTCTTCAGATGGATCAAGGATGCGCCGTAGCAGCATCGAAGTTAGTATCGTTGTAGACAGTAAACTCGTTCCAGATACGGGGTCGCCTCTGAGAACTAATTGATATTCCGTGCCTTCCGCAACTTGATTTTCGCCGGGAGAAACTTCCTCGATAGAACCAGGATTTAAGCCTATAAGTTGGCTAAAAAACTCTGCTGCACTTTCTAATGTTGCCGAAAGACCCGTAAATTGGACTTTTGTGGCAATTATTTTCTGCCAACGTCGCAACAGGTAAGCAACCTGTGCCCCGTGAACACCCGTGTAAGTATGTACCTCATCAAGCAAAACTATCTGAGGCTTTTTCGCAGTTGCAATGCCGAATATATGACCGTAACGGGAGTCTCCCATAGACCGATTGAGCATTTCTGTGCTGGTAAAAACCAAGTCTGGGGGAGTTTTCGTCATGCGATCGCGTGTTAAAATTACTTCATCTTCTTGGATAACAGCACCGCAAGATAGCTTGAGACAAGAAAGTTGTTCTTTACCTGCTTCTAAATCAGCCCGTCGCCAAGATAGGGCACCCTCACATCTGGGACACCGCAGGTAAGGACAAGTAAACCCACCACTTTCAGCTTCCCATTTATCCTGTACCCGATCCAAAGTTGCGCTTCTGGGAGTTAAGCCAAAAAATGCACCAATAAGAATTTTACGCTTACCTTCTGCCTTGAGGACAGCATCAAGACGACGTGCTTCTTGATAGGTTTCAGAAAATTGGTCTTTGAGAAGTTCGTTACGGGGATAAATTGCTAGTCCCTTACTCCAATACTCATTCTTTTTCAACAACCCTGCAATATGCGCCAGTGCTGGTAAGTAAAAAGATAAAGTCTTCCCCGTTCCTGTCCCAGCACAGACAATCATCCCGCGACTTTTCGTGCTGTTTAAATCCCGCAGCATCCGGCTTGTAGCGCGTAGCTGAAAATCTGCAAGTTGAACCTCACCACGCAATGGCGAATTTAGTATAGCTGCAACAGCTTTTTTTCGTATTGGAGTTAATAGTTTATCTGCCTCTAGCTGTTTAATTACTGCTTCTGGCGTAATATATCTTTTGGGATAAATTCTCGGACGGATTTGTAGGCGATAATCAGCAACTAAGGTAGGAGATGTTTGCCAATTATTATTCGGGAACAGTTGGCGAAGACGGGCAAATAATCTCACCGCTTCCGCCATTCGGGTGCGGAAAAGGCGATCGCCTCTCAGGTTGAATTCAAACAACAATTTGCGATCAATGATTTGCTCTATAAAATCCCAAACATCCTCATCAATCTCACAATTTTTTAGAAAATCGCCAGCAAGTTCTTTAATTTCATCTTCAGAAAATCCACCATCAATAATTCCCCACGTCAAAAGTTGGACTTCCTGGCGTTCCAACTTATCTAAAAATTCTCTAATTATTTTATCCCAATTGGTAGTCACCCTTGCTCTGCCTTTACTTTAAGTCAAGCGAATTTTAAAAGAATCAGAAATGCCATTTTGATTAATCCAATCTTGAACTTCTGGAGTTAAAAGACTTAAATTCGCTCCTTCCTCAGATACTGCTTGGAGGAAATGCGATACAGCTTCTGGAAAATCATCAGACTTGAGACTCTTCCAAGAATGTTTTAATTGTTCTATTTTAAGTTCACATATTGCAAATTCAGCATTATTTTTAGGATAACGAATGTTTTTTAAATATTTCTCTCTATCCTGAATTTCTAGAACTGTTTGTTTAAAAGCTTCTACTTTAGCCAGCAGATTGAGTATTTCATTGTTAGTGCTAGGCATTTTTTGATCGCGATACCTTTGCCAATATTTACTCAATTGCTGTTCTAGCGTATTTTTTAGTTTTTCAGCATCGGACTTTAAATTATTAATTTCAGTGTTGTTAATATCAAAAATCCATTCATTATTATTACTTAAATTCTCCTCTATGTTGAGGATCAAATTCAATATTTTATCTGTTTTATTAGCCAAATCGATATCTATCATACCTCTTTGTCGAAAAGCTTGTAATGCTTCCGCTAGCGGCTGAATAGCAGCAATTGTATCATAGACTTTATTTCTTCTATCTTGAATAATTTGAAGATTAGCTGCAAAACTTTGCAGAGATTTTTTACGTTGAGATAAATCGACTAGTTCCTGTGATTTTTCTAAGAGCATTTTGTGTCCCCTTTAATTTCATTCATGAGATTCCGTAACTTAGCTAACCCCTCACAAATTTCTTGGTAACTAGATTCTACTGTTGTAGCATCAGATTTTTCTAATTCTGCAATACGACTTTTTGCTTCAAGAATCGAAGCATCGAGAAAATTATTAGTATTATCGAAGAATTCTGAAGAATCAATAATAATTTTTTGATAATCTTCACTCAAGTCTTGAAGTAATTTACCAACTTTAGTTTCTGGGTTGTCTTTCTCAGTTTGTACGCGCTTCATTGTATCTTGATACTTGGTAATTGCGGTACGTCTAAATTTATTTAGTATATCTTTCATTCCAACAAAGTCTTTCCTACCACGAAACACACCCTCACCTTGTGCTGAAATCATTGCAGTTTCGAGAGTCTTAATAACTTTCTCTTTATTAATCTCTTCTCCCAACTCAGATACTAGAGATTGATAAATACTAAACTGACGTTCGTACTCTTCTTGGATAGCTTTCTCTAGGAGTTCATCGACTTGTTGACGTACCTTTTGCAACTCTGGAAACTTATCGCAGACATCTTCAGGAATTGGCTCTTGAGGTTGCCAAGATTTACGTACTTTTTCTAGAGGTTCAATAATTTGAATTGCATCAATAATTTGAAACGTTGAATTACTACCTTTTGTACAAGCAATTCGACTTTTAACAATATCTAATAATGCTTCTCGGTTTCTCTTGAGACTAAAAGTATCAAACAGCTTTTTCCAACTAGATGCACGAGTTGTATCATCGCTTTTATCTAAGTCGATAAACAAAGAATTAATCAGATTTTCGAGCGTATTAGTAGGATACCCTGCCATCGTGGCGCTAATCGCTAGTAATTCCACCGCAGCAGGTACGGGGTTCCAAGGTTCACCAGATTCGCGGGGATAAAGGCGAATTTTTTCGACGACGTACTGACTCCAACGTTCTAGATACTTTGCGTACATCCGAAAATAGCGATCGCCATTTTCAAACTTCCAGTGCTTGTATTGATTGTATTTTAATATACCCTGAAATACGTATGCGGTTTCTGTAAATTCCTTATCATCATCTGGGTTGAGGGGAAGCGATAAAATAACCCCAGAATAAGTCCCTCTCTTGACTTTAGGGTTATAGAAAATGAGATTTCGCTGCTGAACCAACTTACCACCACTACCGATGAAACTACCTTTCAGCAGCATTTCAGTATCCCATTCAATTTTTTCGATGATAGCGGGGAAAAGCAACTCGCGGATATCTTTAGCGATCGCATCTGGTAGAATTTCTTGATTGTTCCAACTGTCGAGAATTTCCAATTTTTTTGTCAGCGTTTCTGGAATTTCCTGAACTAAAGTATCAATCTTATATTCCCCTGAAGGATCTACAACGCTTGGTGTTACTTTACGAGTTTGGGGTGTAACCTGCTGAATTTGTCTCGGTTTAGTCTTGACATCAAGCAGAGGTAAATTAAAAGCAGTATGAACTTCTGGCGACAAATTGCAAAGCTCATTACTATCATCCCACAAGTCTAAAAATACCTCACGACGCTTGGTATTTTGCGCGTCTTTAGCTTGGATATTTAACCTAACTTCAGCACTCAATCTCATGTTACCAAAGTGTTTTCCTAAAGTAACTGAAGGGAAACGCCCATTTTCAATATCATCAATAGAATTTTCCAAAGTGTATTTCAATACATCTCTAATTAAAATTCTGGGGTTAAATTCATCTGGATTTACCCTACCAAACATCTGTTCTAAAGCTTTAGAATTGAAAGGATAAAAACCCATTCCCTGAACATGACCAAAACCTGTATGACAAGCTTGGGAATGTTCGCATTCGCTACAAGCACTTTCTATTTCATCTCTATTTTGAGAATTAGCCCAGTTTTCAATGTCTTGTTCCTTTAAGCGAACAGCATTCAGATATCTAGCAACAAATACTTGAATATCATCCTGAGTAATTAAAGATTTCTCACCAACTGTATCAATATTAAGATTGACGCTGAAGGTAACGCGCTGTTGCACTGTATCAATCAAATTTTTAAAATAACCTGTAGTACAAGCTAATGCTGTACGCATAGCACATAATGGCTTATTTCCAGCTTGCTGAGGTCTTGCTAAAACTGCTTCCAATACTTCTCTATCAATACCTTGCAATTTAGCGAAATCTTCAATCAAAAGTACTAATTCAATATTTTTTTCTGCTAATGTCTCTCGTACTTCCCGCATTAATTGCTGCAAGTCTTCTCGACCAAAATTTAAAACTTGGGTGATAGCTTCATCTAAGTGATCATTCAACCAAGTCACAGTTTGCTTTTGTATATCCTCATCATTTATTAATAAACTATAAAATTCTCGTGCCTTTTCTCCAGCTTTTTGAATATCTAAAATATTAAGAGGCAAATCTTCGATAGAAAACTCACGACGTTCATTAATATCTTCAATAGTATATTGATATCCCAATGTATGAATTACTAAACGATGAATAATCTCTCCATCTCTTAATAAATGTTCTCGAAAAAAATCATCATATAGCAAAGCAGGTAAATTTTCTATCAAATATTCCTGAGTCTCTTCATCAGCAAGTTTAGCGCGTGTATGTTGTCCGTTAATGCCAACTTGAAAAGCTAAATTGTTTAATAATTGTTCTCTTGCACCCTTATCTGTGAAAGTACGGCTAGATTGATTTAAACGTTTGCGGTACTCATCTAATTTATCTGCCTCAAATTCTGCAATATTTAAAATCTTTTCAATGATATCTTTTAAATTTGTCCCAATTCTAGGGATGAGTAATACCTTCCGTCTATCAGTTGATTTTATATTAGCTTGCAACCAACGAATCAGGTGAGATTTTCCCGTACCCGTCTCACCCAAAACAGGTATAAAGGCAAAATCGTTTTCACCTAAAAAATCTTTGAGAAACTGTGCTTCATCATATTCCTTTTGTGATAATGCCTTAATAGAGTCCTGACGATACATTGCAATAGGATGATGTGTAGCTAGAAACAAATGATTTGAACTTTGGGTTGCTTCTACATTCATCACCTGACTAATCATATCCAGGTTCCAACAGACAAACTTTTCAAAAGTCATGAATTTTCTCCTTTCAAAATAATGTGAGAAATTCGCCCATCATTATCAACTTGGTTATTGACTTTTGGTAAAATCATAAAGGCTGAATCAGATTGTCTCTCAAGCTGAATTTCACCCTGATCGTGAAGTCGAAATAAGGCAAAAGCTGTACTGGTAGAAAGAAAATTGGCTTCGCGTGTACCAATTTGTGATTCTACCTCTTCTCGAAACTTTCCGGTTTCAAATAAAGGACATTGTTTTGCTAATCTATTAATAAAATCTTGGATTGTAATTTCTTGTTGTCCATTAAATAAAAGCTTGAGATTTCGTTTAATATAAGCTGTCGGGTCGGGAACTGTTACTTTTACTAGTTTTTCTCCCAAAGCTCCCAAAGTATGACCCCATGCAAAACCCAGGTAGCGCATCCAGTCGTCCATTTGCACAAAGAGGCGACTGCTGGACATTTTCAAAAAATCACCCACTTTTTGTTCGCTAACCCGATTTTCGACTTCTTCCCAAGTCCCAGGCGCATCATAAATATCCTGTGCTAAATACCAAGCACAAACCCGACCAAAGTCTGCTTCATCTTCATTATCACAGTTAAAAAACAGGTAAGTAAAAGTATCAGGTAATAGCTTGTCACCAAGCTGAGGATTTATTGCATCTTTTGGTAAATTTTGATTAATTGTAACTTCTTCATTCTCTTCGATTAAAAGTTTACATTTTATGCTTTCCCTAATAGCATCATTGAACATAGGATGAGAGGTTTTTTTGTCTTTTGATTTTTCTTCACTCGCTAAATGTTCGACTAATTTATCAGGAGATAATATTCTTTCTAATACGTCTCTCTTCTCACTTTGTCCTTGGGTATGAAGTAAATATCTAAATATTCCCCGCATTCTACTGGGATGAGCCAAACCTGTTTTTAAAACACTCATATACTAACCTCGGTACAAAATACATCAAATTTAAAATATCTGCCTGAGAAAATATTAATTAATAGTCTGTCTTCTCTCTCTAGGTCTGGTGTATTTATAGGAAGTAAAATGATGCGCGTTGTGCTTGATGTAGTGCAATTAGATAAATATTTTGCAGGTAGAGGTGTTCCTGGAGGATGAAAAATCAGAGTGGGTATTCGTGGCATAAGTACAGGTTCGTAACTATCAAATAGAAAAATAAATGAGTTATGTATTCTACTACTTTCTTTCAAAAATTGATTATATTCTGGAGAAATTACAATATTCCTCATACCCTGTTCTATTAGCCACTTAAACAATTTTCGACCTCGTTGAAACTTATTTAATTGTTCCAGTGAATCATAGAAAATAAGCAGAATTTTTTCACCTACAAGCACTCTTTGCATTTCTTTACCTGGAATAAAATTAGGTTTTTGCCATACAGGTCTAGAAGTAGGCATTATTCCCGGAAAAGGTGCGACTCCATTTTTTCTACAAACAGAACAACCTCCACAAGCACGAGAAACTATCACGGGATTTCTGTGTTCTGAAGTGTGACGTGAGGGAATACTATACGCTTGTGCAAATATTTCTGAAATACAACGTTTAGCTTTTAAAGTTTCTTTCATCAGTTCAAGGTTTTTATAACTCCAGTTTTGGCGTTGATGGCGAACTGGTTCAACTTCAGATTCCCAAATAAATTTTTCTAAATGGCATTCATTGCGGATACGAATACTGCGAGAATTTCGGTATAAATCCCAAGCTGCTTGATAAGCTTCTTCAGATTCTGATTCAGAGTTTTTCTTCTGAGGAGGTTCTTCTGAGTCGATTTCAATTAGATTTGCTCGGTTCATCAACGTTAAAGTGCGAATATTCCAAGCCCTGTTTTGGTCACTTTGCATATCAATATCTTTTTCTAGCAAAGAGGGAGGATTATTAATAGGCACGCGATATTTACCGTCTTTTAGGGCTTCTTTTTTCGCAAACATACTTTGCCAACGCTGCAATCCTCTCTCAATAGTAATTGTCGATTTTTCGTTTAAACCACGAGCAATATTGAAGTCTTCAGTTGTATATAATGTTAACGACATACATGCTTTTCCATCCCGTCCTCCCCGTCCGACTTCTTGATAGAAACGGTCAATGGTTTCGGGAATACAAATGTGAATTACTGCCCTGACATCTGATTGGTCAATACCTAATCCAAAGGCAGAAGTAGCAACAACTATATCAATCTTACCTTCCCGCCATTTTTCAATTAGTTGCTCACGTTGCTGAGGAGTAGATTTACCTGTCATCAGGTCACATCTTTTAAATCCAGCGCAGGTTAATTCTCGTTTACAATTCTCGACATCTTTAACTTTAGTTCCGTAAATAATTAACGGACGGGGAAGATGATAAACTGCCTCAAGTAGCCTTTGTTTTCTAACTTCTTCACTCTCACATTGCTTAAACCAATAAGCAGGCTCTGGTCGCAACTGTACAGCAGATATAACTTGTAAATCCTTCCCAAATAATGTTTCCAGGGTGTCTAAACAAGATTCTGTTAAAGTTGCTGTTAGTAATAAAGTTGTGAAGGAATTAAGACGCAATAAATCTCTTCGTAAACCAGGAATTTCTTGAAAGGCGGGACGAAAATCATCACCCCATTGCTCTACCATGTGCGCTTCATCGATAATAAAATACCGTAAAATTCCCAGTTTAGCTGCTTCGTACAGAGCAGGTGCCAGAGAATCCATTAAACTTTCAGGAGAGGTAAAAATTATCCTTTGGGTTCCGGCGCGAATGCGATCGCGTATCCCTTCTCTTCTTTCTTTACCTTCCACAGTATCATCGCTATAATACGCTGTGGCATGGTGTACAAAAGGTTTTAATGCCCGTTCTTGGTCAATAGCTAATGCTGTAGTCGGCACAACTACCACACTGACACCATTATTGTTTCTGGAGTTCAGCAATGCAGGTAGTTGAGCGCAAAGGCTTTTTCCCGCACCCGTAGGTAAGTTAATAATTAAAGTTGAATTATCAGGAGCAGTCAAAACTGCACGAATTGCTTCACGCTGTCCGATACTACGATAAGCATCTAACTCTACGAGTTGCAAAAACGGGTCGCGGACAACGGGTTCATAATTCCGTCGGTTTTCTTCTTTAAATAAAGGTGCATCTGGCGGATATTGGTCAGCGAGGTCAAGCCATTCCGGTTGCCAAGCACGGGCGCTGATGAGATAGTGTTCTTTATCTTCGCGCAGCACGGTTATACTAGCCGACTCCCAAATACTGCGATTAGGAAAAGGAGGTTTGCAAGGTACTAAAAGAGTCGTTGCAGAACTTCCACCCTGTTTTGCATCCTCGTGCCGCAACACATGACGCACCAGACTAACAATTTCCCCAGACCCAGACGAGTTACGCAGTGCATCCAACAAGCGCCGATGACAAGGTTCTGAAACATTACTAATATCTTCAGGAACTTCACCTGTTTTGAGAATTTCCCGAAGTTCTGAGAATGAGTCAATCATAAATCATCCTCCTCAGATTTAGCTGGAGGTCGCCCAGAAACGATAATAAAACCAACAGAATCAAGACGAATGCTAGGATGACGAATTCCTTCGATAATTACTTGGCTTAATGCCGTTTCGTTATTGAGTTCTTGCTCCAGTACCTTATTAGAAATACGCTCTTGGTTAGTAAGTCGGTTGAGACGCAAGCGCAATTGGTCTAGTCTCTTACCTAACTTTTGTTTAGCACGGATAGCGCTTTTTTCACATAATGAAATAAATTCGGGACGCTGACTAAGTAATTCTAAAGATGTGTCACGTGCCTGATAGCAAAATTCTTGCCAACTGCTAGACTCAATAAAATTATCAAGAATAGATAAACGATTTTTGGCTAAGTTGTAATCTCGACATTTACCGCCTTGGCCTTTATAAGGACGTTGCAGGATATTTAATAATGCTTCATCTTCAACAGCACACATTGGTTGATATCGTGCATCAATAAATATACTTTCTACAATGGGCGGGAATAACCCATCTACACGTCTTTGGAAAGTGTTATCTTTTGTGGTGTTTTTGTAATTCGTTAAATTTGTTTCAATAACGTAATTCAATCGGAAACCATACCACTCTTCACCTTCCCCAGAATCCCAAGTTTCTGCAACTCGCCACATAGCAAAACCTTGACCCCGATCGTCCCAATGAATATAAGATGATAGTGCGTCTACAAATTTTTCACCAATGCGGTAGAGTTTTGCACCAAGCTGTTGATTTGCTACCCTACGGTTAAAAGTCCCAAATTCTTCTAAAACCCCTGCAAAATTGCTGCTTAAATCGTTTGCTGGAATTAATGTATTTCCGGTAGGTTTATAACGCTTGAGCGTCGAAAAATTAGGATTAGTGATTGGCTGAAATCTCAATGCATCACAAATCCAATCTTCAGTTACTTGCTGGATTTCTTGATGACGGGCATCATAATCGTCTAAAGCTTGAAAATATTGGGTAGCGTTTTCATCCAGAGCATCAATTTCATCTAGGGCATTTTGTTCGTTAATTTTTACTTGCTCTTGCTGAATTTCTTTTTGAATGACTTCTATGTTTTCTAATAGTCCATTTGCACCCGATTTAAACACAATTTCTGCTAACAAGGGTAATTTCTCATCAACATAAAATTGGAGGCTGGCAATAGATTGCCCAAAGATATTAAACCCTTCTTTCAAGAAGCGATACCATGCATCATGGAGACTATCGGGTAAGTCTACGCCAGCAAATACTGTAAACTCAACTTTCAATAAACGACCAATCCGGTCTATCCTACCAATTCTTTGTTCTAGGCGATTTGGCGACCAAGGCAAGTCAAAACATATCATATAGTTGGTAAATTGTAAGTTACGACCCTCTTCGCCGGAGGAGTCGCAAACTAAAATAAAGCATTTGGGATCTTTTTTAAACCGATTTAAGTTCTCCTCCACTTGAGACCTAGTTTGTCCAACTTGGTGACTGACCATAGTCCCCTCACCAAAACGATCGCTCAAGTAACGGACAATTTCGGTGCAAGTTTGCACAAAGCTGGTAAATATAACAATTTTGGGCAGACTGTCTCCCGGTATCGGTCTTTTTAGCCGTTGTTGAACCTCTGCAAGCAATTTAGGGAGGTTAAATTTCAAGGATTGTACTTTTAAAGGTTCGCAGAGTTGATACAGAATGACTGTCTTGAGTAATTCGAGGCGATCGCCATACTCTGACGGTTGTTCTATAATTCGCAGTAGGCTTTGCAAAATATTTGCTTCCCCGTTAGCAAATTTAGGAGTTTCAGTCAGGATGCGAACACTATCAGCACCAAACTCCCGAATTAATTCCGCAGTGGACACACCACTTAAACGTGCTTGAATTACCTGTTTTAAAATACCCAGCCAAGTACCAGAAGCACGGAAAAACAATAGAAAAATGTGGTGATATTGTTTGTCATCAGGAGCTACTTCACGCCACTCCTCAATTAGTTCGTGGATGTCAGGCGATCGCTCGTCTAAATCGTACTCTGTTCTCAGTGTAATATTACGCTTAAAAATTACATCTTCTACGGAAGCGCGACGATTGCGAAGCATCCGGCGGTGAAGTCTGTAGGTATCGCTAATATGGGTACGAATTGCCCTGACAATTTCAACTGTATCCCCAGTCTTTGCTTGTAATCTATTTTCTAGATTGTCTACCAATTCCAGTAAATACTTATCTTCAGCAAACAGGTTACGGAGATTTTTGAGATTAGTTTTCAGGACGAAGGGGTTTGCGCCTTCTTTAAATGACAGGAGAATTCGACCAATGTCTTGGCGTTTTACTACCCGGTCACGAAAACCTGCTAAGTCATCAAGTTGATAGGTTGCAGGATCGAGTAGATGCAGCATTGCTAAAAAATCTTGCTCGTGGTTGAGAACGGGGGTAGCCGATAGTAAAAGCAGGCGATCGCTTTTATGAGCAATATTTTTGCAAGTCTCAAAATGCTGGCGCACTGTTGCATCGTTAGAGGTCGCCATTGCCGCGATGTGGTGTGCTTCATCTAAAATTAGCAAGCCAATATTCGCTTTCGGGTTGATTTTGTGAATATCCTCAACAGCAAGCACTGCTAGCCGTTTGGGAAAGTGGGAGATGTAAAACTTGTTTTCTAATTCCTGCTGCCATTGTTGGAGTAAATATTGCGGAACTAGCACTACCGCACGTCCAGAAGGTTCATCTAATAAATATTGACGAAGAATAGCACCAGCTTCGATGGTTTTTCCCAGTCCAACTTCATCCGCTAATAAATATCGTTGAATCGGGTCTTCAAGTACACGACGGACAACTTCAACTTGATGTGGATAAAGTTTAATATTGGCAGAAATTAATCCCGTCATTCCCCGACTGACAGCGCGTTGTAAAATTAAGCATTTAATAAAAGCAAAGCGTCTATCGTGAAAATAGGGCGTTTCTTGCCCCTTCATTGCTAGAGTTTCAATGGGGTCTGCTTGAGGTAAATTGCAACGCACGTATACTTGTTCTTCGTTGACTGCGATCGTTTTTTTATCAGGTAAGTCAATGCGATACTTATGAGCTTCCTCATCCCATTCGTAAATTCTGCCGTTAATCCATGCCTCTTGGCTCTCCAGGTAAATACAGCATCGAGTTTGACGCTCCAGTTTAAACTGATACAGGGAACTTAAGGGTAAGCTTTTTTCTATGCGTTGCCCAACCGAGTAAAAATATTCAACACTGGCCTGGGTATCAGATATATTAATGACCTTCCCTATGCCCAAGCTGTTATTTCGGGAACGTATCAACGAACCAAGTGTTATCATGCTCTAAGTCCACTAAGTACGTTAGCATTAACCTTCCCGTAGCACGCACATAGCGTATTGTATCCGCGTGCTATTCGCTTCTTCCAAGATAGCTTCTCTAACAGAGAGACACCGTTAACGCGGAGCCTAGCATAATCTAAACTTAGGCAACAGCATAACTCTAGGTGTCCTACCACTGTGGTAAAAGGTAAGTCACAAACTAACTTGTCAGCATGTATTTTCCAAATTGCTAATTTTTGCAGCTTGGTGTGTAATAAAGCAATTTGCATCACTATAAATTTACCAGTAGTACACCCAGAGGGTAGATAAGTATATATTTAATTATGCTTTCCTTAAAAATAAAAACCAATGATTTATTGTTAGAAACACATAAATCAGTAGAAGTACTGGATCAATAACAGTTAGCAGCTACATTACAACTTCTTGGAAACCATTCCTATTGCGAAACTTGCTGTCATATCAATACGGTTCAGTTAAGCCAAAAACCAGATAGGGGCTTCCAAGGAATAAATTACTCAACAAAAATCAAGAGTTCAAATTTAAACAATAATGATAATCATTCTGGGGAAGTAAAGCAACCTTAGCAGCTGTAGAAAAAATCCGCAGGTCTTATCAGGCAATTTGTTTGTATAACGATACTGTGGCAACTGGGGACAGCGATCGCCTAGCAATTACTAACCAAGCCCTGAGAGATTTATCGGGCTGTAACGGGTTGCTGGTACGTGATTGGATTGAGGCTCACAAGGATGAAGTGATTAGCCATAATGCTAAGTTCGGCATGGAGAACAAGAAAGATCCTAGTAACCCTGCCAGCTATGCCAACAAGGGCAAGGACACAGATAAAATTCTCTTGCTGATCAATGAAGAGTTCCTTAGTGGTGAAGGCTTTAAGTCAGGGAGAAATTAAAGTTATTTTTTCCTTTACAAACTCAGTCATAATCACCACTAAGTTTATGTAATTAGTGGATTTTAAAATGACGAAATTGTATACCAAACTACATTTTCTCCAGACTATGCCTAGACTATGTTTGGACTAAGCCTAGACTAAGCGCTCTTAATCAGTTTTTCAAGAAAGCAAGTTTCCTAGACTAAGCTTGAACTAAGCCTAGACTAAGCCACAACTTAGCGCTCTTAATCACTATTTTTTGCTGTCAACAATTCTTCGATTAAAGAATAAAATAACCGTACTTACTATGGTTATTTTGGGTTATTTTCATTTCAGCCATTTTCGCAGAGCATTTAAAACGAAAAAATGATTTATTCGGGTCAAAAATTATTTTAGTAGAGAAAGATGCCGGAGGCGATCGCGGCGGAGTCCCAATTAGATGAGGCGATTTTATTTGCGGTCAGAAATTGAAACTCAAAAAGTTATGCTAATTTTTCAGATATTAAAACTGAAGTTGGCAAGCGATTGCTATGGCTATCAGCCAAAGAAGGAGCGCGGTTATAGGAGTTATGCCACAGAAAAATCATAAGCCTAACTATTGGGGCGATGATGTAACCGTTCGACAGGCAATCGCCTTGGGAAGAAATAGGTTTGGTAAAATACAGTTTCCATAACCTATTTTTTAATCCTGGCCTGTTGTAACCGTCCAATCTTCCCAGTTTACTTATGAGAATCCTACTCATGAAAAGATGATTTCTTATAAGCAAGATTCTGATAAATGAAGAGCAGCGCGTCGCTATAATTATCTTTCCCCCGAATCTTGATACCCTTGTGCTGCTAGTCTTAAAAAATATACTACTGTTTTTCTTTATATTACGAGTAGCTAGCGAGGATCAAATTTTAAATATGGCTTTTGAGCAAATCGAAGCATTTTTAAAGAAAATGCAGTCTGAACCTGAACTTAAAAACGAGGTGCTTGCAGCACCAACCGCAGATGATGTTGCGCGAATAGCACTAAAGCTTGGTTTTGAATTTTCAGGTGATGAATTATTGAGAATGTCAGGTAAGAAAGTTGGCAGCATTACTGTTAGAAAAACTGATCTTCCTGGAGAGTACAACTAGGGGTCACGCGAGAATTTTTGAAAAAGGCAAATAAGCCGCGTAAATGTGGTGAATGGGCAAATAGCCAAGTTAGGAGATTAAAGGGACTATAGGCGATTGTGGCGGCGGTAGTAGGTGCGATCGCTCTCTCCTCATTCCCCGTGTCCCAATTACCTTTTTTTCTTTTGGTAGCGCGGCGGGAAGGCAATTTGATGTACTTTAGCCAATCGCGGAGAAAATTTGAGTTTTTGAAAGTAGTGTCAATTTTTTGAGAGGTGCGATCGCCCAATGCCCAATGCCCAATACCTAACCCTAGGATGAGGGATGGTAGCAGTAGGGTTAATTAAGTAGCTAGAGTATTAATTTATGCTCACAGACAACCGCAAGTACTTGCTAAAGATGGCTATTTAAAAATGGGACAGATAAAAACGCTATAACCATATACAGTATGGTCTAGATAACCGCAAGCAAGTAGGTTTTTGTTTAATAAAATAACCAAGTGCTTGCGCCAAAGTATTTACTTAGATTCTTGTTGGCTATGTAATTAAAAACACTAAGATTTTAAAGGGTAGCTTTCTGGGAATTCTAATTAGGTTAGGGAGACGCGGCGGAGTCCCAATTAGATGAGGCGATTTTATTTGCGGTCAGAAATTTAAACTTCAAAAGTTATGCTAATTTTTCAGATATTAAAACTAATGCATTGCTCATCCCAATAAATACAGATTGTTTCTCCAGCCCTGGGAACTTGAGGCATTTCAATACTTTTGAGAGTTAATTTTTTGGAATTGGGAGTGTAGACTAGTTTGATCTTCATCTCTGTAACTCCTATTATCGGTGATTGCTTTTGAGTCAGTTTTCCACATCTTGAGTATCACCGTAAGCAAGCTTGATAGCCTCTAACCACAATTCTTTAGGCGCTAATTTGACCGCTTCAACTAACCCAAAGGACTGGAGTGACATGGCTAGTAGTTGCTTGGCATCTTGTTTGGACTTCCCCATGTATCCATCTCTGAGTTCTAATTTCTCAGGGCAATGGGCAACGAAATCATCAAACTTAAGTGGTTGTGATTCCAAACCAATTTTTTCTAAATCTTTTTTCTTAACCATAGTTTGCACGGATCTAGAAAGGAGATAGGAGCAAGGTGAAGAGTTTGCCAGCGTAGCTAGCTTGCCACGGTAGGTATCGCCTTAGTCTCTCCACGCACCTATCCTATCAATTAACACCAGGATTTAGTGAACCGCGATCGCTCTTGACGGGCGGTTATGCGATCGCGCCGTTGTCATGCCAAGAATTGAGATCCTAGCGACAAGTGAGAGGATAGCCAAACTTGCCGCCCCTCGCAACACTTTCTCATCGCTCACTTCCAAGTATCTCTGCAACTGCTCCAAATTTCGATGCCCCGAAATTTCCTAAATTATCCGCAGTGGAATGGAACTTCTCGACAACATTTCCCCTAGCAATAACCGGATTTGATGAATTTCAACCTGTAGTTACTGAAGATCCGATTGGGGACAACTCTGATCGCATCTAGCAACAGAACCTAGTACATCTAGCTCTTCACACCAAATAATTTTTCCCACTGCCCTCTAGAATCAATTTTTAGAGGGCTTTTTATTGTCTATGCTAGCTATGCCAATAAAGGAAAGGACACAGATAAAATTCTGTTGGCTTCAAATGAAGAGTTGCTTAGTGGTGAAGGCTACCGCAAGGCTAAATCTCAATAGCGATCGTATTTGAAAAGAGTTAACCCCTCTTGCGGGGAAGTGAGGAGGATGACGGCGATCTGAGCAGAGAAAATTTTATCAGGTTGGTAGCTGAGGGTTTGTTTTGGGATTGCTAAGGATAGTGTCAAAAGTGGTGTATTAGTCGTGAGCGAATCAGAACAGCCTTCAAAACAAGACAAGCTTTCCGAAAAACAAATGATTGTCCAGGGTCTTCTGTTCGTTTTCGTGTTGGTTCCATCTGTATTTTTCGTTTTTAGTATTATTATTTCGGATTATTTGGCTCAAACGCCACCGGATCGCTCGTTTGATGATGCAGCTAGAAATTCAAAGGCTCTAGCTTGCGAATCAAAAAAGCAAAACGAGGGCGGTGAGCCGAGGGATTGTTGGAAATAACAAAACCTTGTGTGATACTCCTTTTTCTTGCGTGGATAGGTAGATAGGGGTGATCACTTGGTGTAAAGTGCTTGTTTTTGGTAGTCAGCTGGTACTTGCAGTTGTGCTGTACTCATTGCTTCCATCCCTGCATTGGAAATGCTTACAATCCGAGAGGTAAAGCGGATGGCTAGCTGTTTAGGGGTAGAGAACTACAGCAGCATGAGAAAGGGCAAGTTGATTGAAGAAATACTAGCCAAGGAATCAGTAGCGGCGTAATTGACCAGGGGTAGCCGTAACAGCGATACCCCTAACTTAGAGATTGTAGGCAAGCGATCGCTCTTGTAACGTGCGGGTACGCCATCACCATCCTCGTCTTTGACATGAGATTCCAGAAAAACCTCACGAATCAAAGCTGCTTGTGCAACAAAATTGTTTAATTGACCAAATTGCCTTCTGCCTAAGTTCTTCACCATCGACTCCATTAGCTGAGATGGTGAAAGGCAACCAATATTGTTTGAGGGTTAATATCACTATTTGAGGTAAGTTGCCTAAACCAAAAGGTTCTGTTTTCAGATAACTAATTACCTGCCCGTCGATAGTGTCTACACTTCGCTTAATTGAAAGAATTACTTGTTGGCTCTGTTTCATTTTTGTTATGCAAAAGTTTGTGTGGATTAATCACAGCAGCGTCGCGGGAGCTTTATCACTTTGCAGAATCAAAATGCAGAACTGAATTAAAGTCTAACCGAAATATTTTCCTTTACAAACTCAGTCATAATCACCACTAAGTCTATGTAATTAGTGGATTTTAAATGAGGAAATTGTATACCAAACTACATTTTCTCCAGACTATGCCTAGACTATGTTTGGACTAAGCCTAGACTAAGCCACAACTTAGCGCTCTTAATCAGTTTTTTCAATTTACAAGTTCCCACAACTTAGCCTGGACTATCCCTAGACTATGCCACAACTTAGCGCTCTTAATCGCTATTTTTTACCTGCAACAATTCTTCGTTTAGAGAATAAAATAACCATACTCACTATGGTTATTTTGGCTAAGTTAAATTTGAGCGATTTTTGGATGGCGTTTGAGGCGAAAAAATGAAAATTTCGAGTCAAAAATTATTTTAGCAGTGTTGGGTGGGATGGCTGAGGCGATTACAATCAGCCCAAATTGACTACAAAAGAACGACAAAAGCAGATCAAGTTTCACCCAATCCCTAATCTCCAATGTCTAATAGGGCGACCAGGGGAGTAGAGCGTAGGATGACTACGGGCGATCGCCTCTTCCCCAACACCCAATGCCCAATGCGTTGCGCCCAATGAATCTAATATTTTCAAGGCTTGGGTCAGCATTGGGTTTTTCTCGTGAGCGGTTGGCGTGAGATACACAAAGCGCAATGTTACCCCACTTTAATTTTTTTAGTCGCATGATGGCGTAACCGCTATGAGCCGGTGGCGATCGCTTCGGGAATTAAGCATAGGACGAAG
Organism: Nostoc sp. CALU 546; assembly: GCF_048836525.1. Lineage (NCBI taxonomy): Bacteria > Bacillati > Cyanobacteriota > Cyanophyceae > Nostocales > Nostocaceae > Nostoc > Nostoc sp. CALU 546. The sequence continues at coordinate 729 of NZ_JAWJTF010000053.1, read as the reverse complement.
AAGGTGGTTCGGCTAGCAAGAACCGCAGGCATCGCGGCCATTCATTGTCTAAGGCATTCTTCTAACTACTGCTGGGAGCAAAATCAAGAGCGGTGGCTTTAAGGTCTGAAGGGGTGAGGGAAGCGATCGCGCTGTTGTCATGCCAAACTTGCGGCTTCTTTTGTAGCCGGGGACTTAGACCCGCTGAAGCTTGTTAAAGAAACAAAATCCAAAAAAAAATTTACCCCTGTTTTTGACCCTTTTTTTGTCTATCTAATTGATAATTACTTTTAAAAATATCCGCTCAAACCCTGATTATTGACACATTTATCAAGAAATATTACAGTTTTGGCACTAGTTCCTTGATTTGATTAAATTCGTGAGTCTGAGAAAAAACCTCGACAAAACATCCATTTTCCCAATCCTCACCAACTACATTCAACATCTCCCAATATCTATCCAACATCTCCCAATTCTCTAATTTGTTTCTTACCTTTTTAGCCCTTAAACATCATCCACTCACAAAATTCTCATTAGCTCAAAAATTCCCAATAAATCCGAACAGTTCCCAAGACTTATAAGAAGTCTCCCATTTGCTCCCAATAATTTACCAATTATTGAGAAATTCGCTTAAGAGCTTTTAAGCTCTGTAATCCATCTTTTGATGACGCACAGTACGCCATATTTGGCGGAAAGTTTGTTGAGGTAAAAATCAAGAATCAGCCAAAAATGAGTCCGATAAAACTACAA
>NZ_JAWJTF010000406.1:0-1507 GCF_048836525.1 Nostoc sp. CALU 546 | reverse complement strand
TTCTGCTTCTGCTTGCTTGTATTCGGTAATGTCGCGATAATACCAAATTCTACCGTAATAGTCTTTTAAAGCTAATGTCTGACCACAAGCTCTTTGGTGTTTATGCACGGGTGCAGAATAGCGCTCAAAAACCTTTCCAGACTTGAGGAAAATTTCATCACGACTGCTTTTTTCTGGATGCTGGTAAAGATACTCCACTTTAGCCAGAAATTCGTCTGGCTTTACTAGTTGATCTAGTACGCATTTCAGAAGTTGACGATCGTCGCCTGTTTGAAGTAGTGCGGCAGGAATTTGCCATAGCTGGGAGAATTTCTGATTTGATGATGTAACTATACGATTTTCATCAATAATTAAAATTCCGTCGATGGAAGCTTCTTGTTGAGCTTGGAGTACGGCATTCATGCGGTGTAGGTCTGATTCTGCTTGCTGGCGTAAGCGTAGTATGGCTTGCTGTTCGCTGATGTCGCGAAGCAACCAACGCCAGCCGACCTGCTGACCCTGTGAATCATACATTGCAACCATCTTGACACTAGTGGGAAAAATTGTACCTCCTCGTGACTTGAGATGGACTTCCCAATCCTGCACCTGCTGCAAATTTGCCAGTTGGCTAATGAAAATTTGGCGATCTGCTTCAGCGACAAAGAGGATGAATGGTTTACCTATCAGATAGTTTTGTCTCACAGATAATAAGGCTGCGGCTACATAGTTAGCCTCTTTGATGATGCCGTCTACATCGGTAACTAAGTAAGCATCTGGAGCGAGATCAAACAAATCCTGATAACGCCGATGCTCTAATTCTGCCGTTTCACGAGCGATCGCTAATTTTTCGTTTTTTTGGCGCAGTTCTTCTTCAACTATCTGGAGTTCTTCGAGGGTTTCCCGAAGTACTTCACTATTTTGCATGAGTCCAGTAGTATCACTAGCTCTGCCATTTACACCCAAAACTTTCTCGGCTTCATTCTGTAAAATGATATCTCGAATACTACCCACCAGAAATTTATTACCAGCCTCATCTTCAAAGCAAGACTTTTTTGTAGAGATGAGATGGGTTATACCTTGAGCATCGGTAAAAATATCCTGGCTTTCTTGAGTAATATTTGTAGTGAAAACCAGTTCATCTGTTTGCTGGAACACATCGGCTGCTGCTTGCGGAAAAAAATCATAGTCTGACTTGCCAATTAATTCTTCTCGACTATGACCAATGAAATCACAGTAATTATCGTTGAGTAACACCCAGCGATGTTGACGGTCTTTGACAAAAATTGCGTCAGATATGCCATTGATCATCTGATGCAGAAATACCAAGGAGAAGTTTTGTGGCTGCGTGTTTTGTTTTGGTGCGGGGTTATCTAAGAATCTAGGATGGTTCATACCAGAATTTATCTCTAAAATTAAGCAATAATTGCAAGAAATTAGCACTCAGAAGTCAAAAGTCAGAATTTCAAAGGAATGCAGCATCATAATTAGTAAATTTATGTATCAAATTTTCTCCTAATTGTTTAACTAT